>NZ_NAZB01000037.1:0-17938 GCF_003055045.1 Heyndrickxia sporothermodurans | reverse complement strand
AGGTGTGCCAGATAGGTTGGTGATTCTCCCGGGCGGCAGAGTTTATTTTGTTGAACTAAAAGCACCGGGTAAAAAGTCGAGACCGTTACAGATTGCACAGCAAAAGAAAATTGCAAGTCTAGGGTGTGAGGTTTTAGAGATTGATAGTTTACATGGTGTAGATGAATTCATCGCGAAGGTATGTGAAGGCAAATGAAATTCATCCCACACAGCTACCAACGTTACTGCATTGATCGGGTTCTTACTACACCGGCATTAGGATTGTTATTAGATATGGGGTTGGGTAAAACGGTTATCACCTTAACAGCGATTATGGATTTAAAATATAATCGTTTTGCCGTAAATAAAGTTTTAGTCATCGCACCGAAGAAAGTAGCAGAAAGTACATGGGCAAAAGAAAAAGATAAATGGGATCACACGAAATTATTACGAATTTCAACTGTTTTAGGATCCCAAGCAAAACGAGTAAAAGCGTTAAACACACCTGCAGATATATACGTGATTAACAGAGAAAATATACCGTGGTTAGTCGAGTACTATAGAAATTCATGGCCGTTTGACATGGTGATCATAGACGAGTTTAGTAGTTTTAAAAATCACCAAGCAAAAAGGTTTAAATCTCTAAAATGGGTAAGACCACATATCAAAAGGATTGTAGGATTGACCGGAACACCGGCTCCAAACGGATTATTGGATTTATGGGCGCAGGTGTATCTACTGGATGGCGGGGAACGATTAGGCAAGACGATCACCGGCTTTCGTGAAAGATATTTTGAACCGGATCAAAGAAACCGAGATCGTGTTTTCTCCTATGCACCAAAAGCAGGTGCAGATGAACGGATCCAACAATTAATCGGTGATATATGTGTCAGCATGAAAGCGGAAGATTATTTGGAGTTACCGGATATCACCTATAACACGATTCCCGTTGTTTTAGATGCAAAAGCGAAAAAAGCCTACGACAAGCTAGAAGCAGAAATGCTTTTACAGGTGGATGGCTCAACTATAGACGCAGGATCCGCAGCCGTTTTGACCAATAAACTTTTACAGCTTTGCAACGGAGCCGTCTACGATGAGGAACGTCAAATTGTTAATATACACGATTGCAAGATTGAGGCCTTTATGGAGTTACTGGAAGGGTTGAACGGAAAGCCGGCATTAGTGTTTTATAATTTTCAACACGATAAAGAGAGGCTTTTAAAAGCCTTAGCAAAAACATCTTTACGAGTACGTGAACTGAAAACGCCGCAGGACGAAACAGACTGGAACAATCGAGAGATTGATATTTTACTAGCACATCCTGCATCTGCTGCATACGGATTGAATTTACAACAAGGGGGAAACCACGTTATTTGGTTCGGGTTGAATTGGTCTTTGGAGTTATACCAACAAGCGAACAAGCGTCTACATAGACAAGGTCAAACCGAAAAAGTAATTATTCACCATCTGACTGTTGCCGGCGGAGTGGATGAGGATGTTGCAGTAGCATTAGAGAATAAGACGAGTACACAGGACCAATTGATGTATGCCTTAAAAGCGAGAATTGAAAAGGTCCAAGAGGGGGTCAAACCATGAAACTGTCAGAAAAGCAAATAGAAATGATTTCTAAAACAGCTGCCAGCACAGCCTTAGAATTTTTAGAAAGAGAGAGGCAAAGACAAGAAAAAGAAAAACAAGATCGCCGATTACGAAACGTCAAGCTTTTACTTCGAAACTATCGATCTTTTGCCAACCATTCTGCAGATGTAAAACTTGAGATTGACGAGTTAAATAAAAAGCTAGAATTGGATGAGTTAGAGACAGATGAGTTTGCCATCGAATCTATTAAGCGAAGTAAAAAACGGACATTAGCAATGGTTAAGTTTATTAATAAAATGATTGAGGTCTACAGGATTATGTGCGAACAATCGGGGGATCCGGAATCCTTAAGAAGATATCAAGTCGTGTATGATCTCTACATTGGGGAGCCTAGAAAAACGGCAAAAGAAATAGCCAGAGGGCAAAATGTACACCAAAGGACTATTTACAAGGATGTCAATAAAGCGTGCGAGACGTTGGTAGTATTGATGTTTGGTGTAGACGGGGTCAAATTAAGGTAGTGCAAAAAGAGGGCACTTCACATGCAATACAAACGTGATAGAATGGTAGTATGAAATAATTGTATAGTGCGGAAACACTATACAGACTCTTGTTGTATTCTTACTAAGCGTCTATCCAATTGGGTAGGCGTTTTCTGTTTGATAAGGAGGTTTAGACTATGAACAATGCTATTAATGCGATATGTGATGAATGTGAGCAAGAGTACCTAATTACAGGTCTTGAAACTGAAAACATCGGGGAAGATATTGAGAAAACATTCTTTACTTGTCCGCATTGCGATAAAGAATATATAGCTTTTTATACAGACAGCGAAATACGAAATCTACAAACTGAAATAAGATCTTACCAATGGCAGCTAGGCAAGGTGCAAACCGTTAAGAGAAGAGATCGTCTACTTAAGCAAATCGAACAAACACAGGCGAAGAACAAGGAGAAGATGACCGCACTTCGTCACATGATTGAAAATCAATGAGCATTACATCTGATAGATTAAGATGGCTTGAAAGTCTTATCAGGCAGGATAAGATGATCCCATTCTACAAATGTAAAGAGTGGAGATCGTTAAGGCTTGAAGCATTGGAACGTGATAACTATGAATGCCAGGAATGTAAGCGCAAAGGAAAGTACACCAGAGGACAGAACGTACATCACTTGAAAGAGGTAAAGGATCGACCTGACCTTGCCTTGACACTGGAGAACTTGGAGACTGTTTGTATTCCTTGTCACAATGCTATACATGATAAGCGATTGAGGAACGATAAGAGGAAACCATTTGTTAACGAGGAGCGATGGTAAGGATGGTGTTAAAGTGTCCTATCTGTTGCAAGAATGCTGAGATAACAGAAAAAGGATTAGCGCATGGAAAGGTGAAGGCAGAATGCTATTGCGAAAAATGTGATGCCTATGTAGAAGTGATCTATCCTCCAAAGAATCCAGTTGATAAGGCTAGATGTTGTTCAGAATGCGAAGAACTTTATGAGGATAACGACACACTCCACTGTAGTTTATATGACCATGCGATTATAGAGAACATAAACGAGAAGCATTGCAAAGACAGTTTTAAATAATGTGCGTAATACCCCCCGGTCAAAACTTTTAGCTTTTTTCCGAGGGGACGGGAAACGCGGGGGAGTGTTCGGAAAAAATATTTTTTGATTTTCTCGCGTGATAATAAATAGGGTAAAAATGGAAATAGGAGAGAGGAGACAAAATGGCGAAGGTGAAACGCGAAACTTTACGAAAACGGATTGAAAAGGATTTAATTTCGCAGCTAAAAGGAAAAGGGATTGTTGGAAACCATTATTCGGATTTAGTCCAGGACTATTTATCTTTGTGGGATTTAAAATGTGATTTAATCGATGACATAAACGAGAACGGGCCTAAAGTTTCCGGAATGCATGGACCGAAGTCGAATCCCTCCATTAACGATTTGCATAAGACAAATGGGCAGATGCTAAAGATAATTTCTGAACTTGGATTGCGTCCTGTTCCGGTGAATGAAGGTGGCGAAGGCGATGACGTGTAAAAATGTCCTAAGCTATCAAACTCACGAATACATCGAGGAATATTTTCACCTTATCGAATCCGGGGAACTTCCTGCATGTAAAGAGCAGTATCAGCTAATCGATTATGTAAGAAAAGTATTATCTCGAGATGACATTTACATCAAAACAAATATTGTGGAGGATAGCGTAGAAATCCCAGCGCGGTATTTTCCATACAGTTTGTACCCGTGGCAGAAATTTGTAAACGTATTTATATTCGGAGTTAGGTGGAAACAGGATGACACCTTAGTCTTTAACCGATACTTCATTTACATGGGGCGCGGTGGCGGTAAGAATGGTTATATCTCCTATGATTCATTTTTCATGATGTCCAAACAACACGGAATTTCTAACTACGACATCGACATCGTGGCAACAAGTGAAGCCCAGGCGAAAACTTCTTTTCTCGATGTCTATAACGTTCTTGAGGATCCGAAGAATGAGAAAAAACTAAAGAAAGCTTTTTATCGGTCAAAGGTAGAGATAAAAAACAATTCTACTAACAGCTCGCTAGTTTATAACACATCTAACGCTCGTACCAAAGATGGTAAGCGTCCAGGATGTGTTATTTTTGATGAGGAGCACGAATACGACAATTACGATGCCATTAAAGTATTTACTTCTGGTGGTGGTAAAAAACAAGATTACCGGGAATTCCATATCTCCACAGATGGGAACGTTCGCGGGGGTCCATTAGATGATCTAAAAGAAGAGGCACGAATGATATTAAATGGAGAGTTGGATGTTGAAAATTCAACTCTCTTTCCTTTTATCTGCAAATTAGATGATCCATCAGAAGTAGATGACCCGAAATTGTGGGCTAAAGCTAATCCATCTTTACCATATAACGATACGTTAATGCGGAAAATGAAAACAGAATATCAGCAAATGCAACGTAATGCAGCCATAAAAATTGAATTCATGACAAAAAGAATGAACTGTCCGATTGAGGATACTCGTTTCGAGGTGGCAAGTTATGAAGATAGATTAGCAACTAATCAGCCTATCCCCCCACAACTCAAAGGGATGGATGCAATTGGCGGTGTCGACTTTGCAGACGTGAGAGACTTTTGTTCAGTTGGTGTGTTGGTGAAATATAAAGGAAAACGCTATTGGCTGCAACATACATTTATCCATCATATGGCACTTGAATTACAGGACATAAACAAAGACATCATTCAACTTGCCTTGGATAAAGGTCTTGCGGAAATTGTATATGGTAAATCGATTGAACCTCAACGAGTAGTCAATTGGTTTATCGAAAAAGCAAAGGATTTTTACATCAAGAAAATTTGTTTAGATACGTATAGGGCAGCCATTCTTGGTCCGAAATTGGAGGAGGCAGGATTTGAAGTAATGGTATGCCGTACAGGTAGCTTTACTCACAGTAAACTGTCTCCAATCGTAGACGATTGTTTCATCAACCAATCGCTAGTATTCGGTAATGATCCATTGATGCGATGGTATGTCGGCAACGTGTATGTCGATTATCTGGGCAATGGTAATAAAGAGTATAAAAAAATAGATCCTGAAAAGCGGAAGACCGATGGGTATTTCGCTTTTTTACATGCGCTAAATGCTGACCATGAGTTAGAGGATTATGGAGATATTGATTTAGCCGGCTTTAGCTTTAAACCCATTATCGTGTAGGGAGGTGAGAAATTGGGATTTACAGATTGGGTAAGACAATGGAATCCGTTTTATAAAAATACGAGTTCGGGAGATATCGAAACGATTTTTGTTAGTTTACTTGCAACAGAAATTTATAAACGGATAGCTGTTGACTCTTGCATTAATTTAATTGCTAATGCGCTTGTTCGGTGTGAATTTAAGACGATTGATAAAGGAAAATCGGTCAAGGCTGACAATTATTATTTGTTAAATGTCTCCCCTAACAAAAACGAAAATGCGACGGAATTTAAAAAGAAAATGGTTAGCAAGCTTTTTAGAAATAATGAATGCTTAATTGTCATGGCTAACGAACAATTGTTTATCGCTGATAGTTTCACTGTTCAGGAGTATGTCATGAAGGATTCAGTATATTCCGAGGTAACCGTTGGTGATTTTCAATTTAAAAATTCATTTAACGAATCCGATGTTATTTATCTAAAGCTGAATGATAAAGACATCATGAATGTGATTAATGGATTTTATAAAGATTACGGATCCATTTTATCATCAGCAAAAGATATTTATAAGCGGTCGAATGCTAAGCGGTTTGTCTTAAAAGGTGACTTTTTAAGGAGCCAGCGAAACGCGGAACAAGAAAAGATTGATGCGATGATGAATGCTCAGTTTACACCATGGTTAGAAGCCGATAACGCAGGTGCTATTTTTCAACTTCAGAAGGGTTATGAGTTAGAAGATGCATCAGGCAGCGGTAAAAATGGCTCTAACAAACAAGATAGTCGAGATGTCCGTAATCTTGTAGATGATGTTTTTGATTTTGTAGCTACTGCATTTCATGTTCCTCGCGGATTGCTAAAAGGTGATGTGGTAGACGTATCAAGCCAGACGAACAATTTTTTAATGTTTTGTATTAATCCATTGGTTGAATTAATAAGCGCAGAATTCAATAAAAAGATGTATGGAAAAGAGGATTATTTAGGCGGAACATATCTGAAAATCGATACAACGAAAATTAAAGTCACTGATCTAAATGATATGGCCACCGCCCTGGACAAGCTCTTTGCCATCGGCGCTTTGTCAATTAACGACATTATCGAAATGACAGGCGGAGAAAGAATCAATGAAGAATGGGCGAATAGGCGTTATGTCACAAAAAATTACATTGATGCGCGACAAAATCAAACATTGGAAGGAGGTGATAGTTAGTGGAAAATTCACCAATCATGAATTATATCGAGCCAAAATTTGAAATGAAAAATGATGAAAAGAAAAATGAAACCGACCTGTACATGTACGGCACGGTGGGCGGAAGTTTTTGGTTCGGCGGTATTACCTCCAGGGAGGTTCGCAGACAATTATCCCAAATAAAGACTCCAGTTATTAACGTGCATATCCATTCAAATGGGGGTGATGCATTTGAAGGGGTGGCTATTTGTAACCTGTTAAAAAATCATAAAGCAACCGTTAATGTTTATATTGACGGAATGGCTGCAAGTGCTGCGTCTGTTATCGCTATGGGTGCGGATAAAATCATCATGCCTAAAAATACCATGATGATGGTCCATCGTGCATCTAGTTTGGTTTATGGGAATGCTGAAAAACTTAAAAAACAAGCTGATACTTTGGCAAAAGTTGATTCTGCACTAATCGAATCATATACAAGTCGTTTTAAGGGCGAACAATTAGAACTTGAGAGGTTACTTGACGAAGAAACATTTTTAACCGCACAAGAGGCACTGTCTTATGGTTTTTGTGATGAAATTGCAGAACCTATTAAACAAGCAAACGAGGAAACAGATGAAGATGACGATCTAGAAGAAGATGACGACCTGGAGGAGGATTTCTTTGAGGATAATCTTCAAAATTCAACTGTGAATCGTTTTGCTGCAGCTTTAAATCTAGTAAATGAAAAAATGAGAGGATGATAGAATTGTCAAAAATTAAAAACTTAGATAAATCAAAAAAAGACCAAGTGAAAGCTCAAGAGAATCTATTAAATGCAATGAAATCAGAGGATGAAAATGCTATAGCCTCAGCTATGGAGGAATTCGGTAATATTATTCAAGAAAATATCATTGAACAAGCAACAGCTGCAGCAACAAGCGAATTTAATGATCAGCGCGTGCTAGCAGATCGCGGGGGCTATGTTTTAACTTCTCAAGAAACAAAGTTTTATAATGAGGTCATTGCTAATAAAGGATTTGCTGGAGTTGAAGAATTAGTTCCGGCCACTGTTATTAATCGTGTTTTCGAAGAATTAGAACGCGATCATGAACTACTTAAAGCAATTGATTTCACAAACACTACAGCTACTACTGAATGGATTCTCAAGAACGGGGATGTCAATCCAGCTTTTTGGGGTAAGTTGACGGACTCAATTAAAGAAAAAATAGACGATGGTTTTAAAGTAATCAAAACTAATCTTTATAAATTATCTGCCTTTATCCCTGTTGCAAAATCAATGCTTGACCTTGGCCCAACATGGTTAGATAAATATGTCCGAACTGTTTTAGCAGAAGCTATGGCAATCGCTCTTGAGGAAGCGGTAGTAAACGGAACAGGTAAGGACCAACCAATCGGAATGCTTAAAGATTTAAATGGCGCTGTTGTAGATGGTGTTTATCCTGATAAAGCGGCTAAGGCAATCACAGACTTTAAACCTATCACATTGGGGAAAGAAGTCATGTACCCACTTACCCATGATGGTAAACGAAAAGTCACAAATGTATTACTTGTGGTAAACCCTGCTGATTATTGGGCTAAAATCTTCCCAGCTACAACTGTCTTAACTCAAAATGGGACTTATGTTTACGGAGTGTTACCAATTCCGGCAACAATTGTTCAATCTGTTTCTGTCCCTGTTGGTAAAATGATTGCTGGGGTGTCAAAGGATTACTTCTTAGGGGTAGGTTCTACTCGTCAAATAGAAGTAGCAAAGGAATTACGCATCCTTGAGGATGAGGACGTTTACGTAACTAAACAATACGCAAACGGTCAGCCAAAGGATAACGACGCTTTCCTTGTGTTTGATATTTCGGGTATTGGTGCAGAACCAGAACAAGTACCTACACCGTAAGGAGTGATTATTAGTGTATAAAGTTTTAAATGATTTTATCGAAAAGTACCACGAGAACACTTTATATAAAAAAGGAGAAGAGTACCCGAAAGAAGGATTCAAAGCGGATCCTAAACGAGTTGCTTTTCTCCAAACTGATAAAAGTAAATACAAAAAGGCTTTTCTTGGTCCCGAAATAAAAAAAGAGGAAAAGCCTAAGAAACCTAAAAAGAATCCTCCTAACAAGAGTGATAAATAATGCTCATCGATGATCTTTTACTAGAATTAAAGGATAAGTTACAAGTCACTTGGGACGATGAAGCAACGAATCGGTATTTAACGGGATTGATTAAAAAGAGTCAATCCTATTTTAATGGACTTTGCGGGACAACATTTTCTTTCGAAGAGGATTCACCAGAACGTGAATTGCTTTTAGAGCGTTGTCGGTATGGTTGGAACAACGCTCTAGATGATTTCGAGAAAAATTTTCATTCAGAATTAAGTCGCCTAATATTAATAACTGCCGTGAATGAATATAGTTCGGGGGTGGTTGATGATGGCTCGGGAACAAATACGGGAAGTATTTAATGATGGACTATTAAAATACGGTGCCTACACAACTATTAGATCCGAATCTCGTAAAGTAATAGGAAAACAATTTGAAGAACAAGGCAGACTATTTTATAAGGAATTGTCCGTGCGTGACCGGGATTATTTAGATTTTGGCTCTATGGGATCCACATTGGATATGAAGGTGAAAACACCTATGCCCCCTTCCTTAAGAAAAATTGACAAAGACAATTTAATTGTGCAAATAGATGGCGATGATTATCAAATAATCACAACGGATAGAGATAAAAATTATCTCTATTTTTATTTGCATAAAGTGGATGGTGATTCAAGTGAATGAGGGTACAAAGCAACGCTTAAAAAAGCTTAATACTGCCTTAATTAAAAACCTAGAAACAAATCTAGGGGTTAAGGTATTCCAGGATAGTGTAAGCGAGGACGAATTTAAAAATGAACTTAAAGGAGTCTACCATTACATTATTTTTGAAACTGGTGGCATGAGGCGCGCTGAAGAAAAACAATTTACCTTGCTCCAAGATGTTTTAGTCCGTTATTATGCAGAAAACGTTGATGATGTGGATGGTGCTCAAATCGATATCATATCAACGCTTGAATCAAACGGATACACATTTGTAAATTCAGAAAAAACGGCCATTCAAAAAGGACAAGAGGACGCTTATGTGGATGAGATTGAGTTTAATTTTACAAGGTCTTTAAAGTATGTGCGCTGCTAAGTGGTCAATGGATTTTCCAGATGTTGATCGTTTGGTTGAAAGCATTTCCAAAATACCTAATCGCTCGGAAACGGTAATTAATAATACGTTACGAGCGAAAGGTGCACCGAAAGCATTGGACAGCATCCAACCTATTATCCCTCTTTCAAGGAAGAAGAAAAAACATGCAAGGGATAGTAAAGCGTTGGCTGTAAAACATGGAAACTTAGAATTTACCATCCGACCTAAGCGAGCCTTTGAATATATTAAATACCCAGATTTGGGGATTGGGACATCAAAGAAAAAACAACCTAAACAGTTTATGAAAAAAGGTTTAGACAAGGCCGCATCAAAAATTGTGGACGATTTAGCAGATGCAGTTATTAAAGAAATTGATAATACGTTAGGAGAGTGAAAGTATTGCCAACAACAATTGAAGAATTCGATGCCGTAAGGATTACGAATTTTAATATTAAATTTAAAGGTGAACAGACTGCACAGTCTTTTGGCTGTGTTGGGCAACTTGAAGGCGAAACGGAAATGATTACTATTGTAAAAAAATGCGAGGGTGTTGAGACAAAGAGCAAATCTAAACCCCAAAAAATGACATTATCATTAAACGCCCACGTAAAAGTAGCACCTTTGCGAAGTATTTTTGGACTTTCTAACGAGGGATTAAAGCCAGGTGTATATTCTTATGGTTCCAATAGCAAGAGTAAGGATTTTGTCCTTACCGCAGACGTCATCGATGAGTTTGAAGATTTAACGAAGCTTATTGCGTTTCCTAACTGTACTTCTTCCACAGGATTGACATTATCCATTGAAAACGGTGCGGATGAAGTGGCGGAACTAGAGTTAGAATTCACTGCCATGGTTGACGACAACAAGAATTGCTACTATGAAGCACTTCTCGATGAATTAGCAGATACGACTGTTGCAGAGACTTGGAGGACTAATTTTACCCCTGATTTAGTCAAGGAAGTACCTGCACCTTAAGGAGGGCTATAGTCAATGGAAATTACATTTAACGATGGAACGGTCAAGGAAGTAGACGTTAATGTCACAGCCTTGACCCTTTTTAAATTGCAAAAGGAAAAAGTGATAGACGGAGATTTTTTGAAAGGCTTTATGAAACAAGAAACGGATCTCGATCCCATATCTGTTTTGCAAGGCGTCTATGCAGCATACCGTCAAGCCAATCCAAAAGAGCATCTTAAATTTGAAGAGTTTCTCGAAAACTATGAAATGGACATTGAAACCGACATGGCTATTTATTTTTCCGTCATTTCCAAACAAGCAAAAAAGCAATTTCAAAAAAACTTTGCCAATAAAACAGGTATTTCGCAGGGAAAAAAGTAAAACTGCCAAAAATCGAAATTGAGAACGTAGAGGACTTATATACCCTCTACGTTTTTATTTTTGAAATTAATCCGAATGATTTTTGGCATTTACCTCTCTCGTCTGTCCAGCTGATCGCTGAAAACAAAACAGCTTATGAGTCCTGGAAGAATTACGAGGATGAAAGGAGGTCGAAAAATGGCAAAAAATAATCATGAAACAAAGGTCACCTTTAAAGTTTTTAATGAAGAATTTAATAAGGCCATGTCGGAAATGGATAATTCTGCTCGTAAAATGCGGAAGGAGTTAAAGCTTGAGCAAGAAGAGCTTAAATTAACCGGTACTGAATCGCAGAAACTTGAATCCAAAATAAAAGGATTGCAACAGCAATATGATATTGCCAGGCAAAAGACACAAGCTACTGCGGAACAATTGGCTAAGGCAAAAAAGTACTTTGGCGAAAACTCAAATGAAGCCAATAAGCTTGAGAATAAGCTACTAGATTTAAAGATTAGTGAGGAAAAGTTAAGCAATTACGTCCAACAAGCGAAAAACGATTTAAATAAGCAATCTCAAGAAATGCAAGATTCGATAAAGGATGCTAAAAATCTCGGACAAGCATTAAACGATGCTGGCGAAAAGGCAAAGGATGTAGGCGGTAAAATGACCGCAGGTGTTTCTTTACCTCTTGCAGGAATTGGATTAGCTGCTGGAAAAACTGCCGTTGATATTGATGGTGCTGTTCGGTTAATGATTAGTTCTTTAGGTGCTACTGGTGACGAAGCAGAGCAATTAGAAAGTGATTTGAGAGCTGTATGGACAGATGGTTTCGGTGAGAATCCAGAAGAAGCTGCAAGAGCCATGTCGATGGTTAAGCAAAATATCAAAGGTATTAATGAAGGTCAACCCATTCGAGAGGTAACAAAAGATGTTTTAGCCTTGGCCAAAGTAACGGATTCAGATTTAAGCGAAGTAACTCGTGGTGTAAACCAATTGATGCACAATTTTGGTATAACCGCAGATGAAGCAATGGATTTATTTGCAAAAGGGCAAGCAGAAGGGCTTAATTATTCACAAGAAATGTTTGATAATATTTCAGAATATGCACCTTTGTTCAAGCAGATGGGTTTTTCAGCAGAAGAGTATTTTTCCATATTAGCTAATGGGAGCCAAAATGGAGCTTATAATCTCGACTATATCAATGACATAATGAAAGAATTTGATATTAGGATGAGAGATGGATCCAAGACTACTAGTGAAGCATTTGATCAAATGTCTAAATCCACCCAATCATTATTTACAGACTTTAAGAATGGGAAAGTAACATCGAAGGAACTGTTTAATGCCGTTATTCCCGAACTTCAAAAAATGGACGATCAGGTGCAAGCAAATCAAATTGGTGTAGCTCTATTTGGTACGAAATTCGAGGACATGGGAGCAAAAACAGTATATTCCCTAGATAATACGAACAAGTCACTTGCTAACACAAAAGGGGCAATGGACGAGTTAAGAAAAACACAAGAGGAATCTTTTGGGACTAAGCTTCAAAATACCATACGTTCTATAGGACAGGCATTAGAGCCAATTGGGACAATATTATTGGATATGCTTACGTCTGTTACTCCTCATTTAGTTAATTTTGCTAATTGGTTTAAAAACCTAAGTCCTTCTATTCAAAAGATCATCGTGGTTATCGGTGGCTTAACCGCAATATTAGGTCCTTTGCTAGCGGGCTTTGGTTTTGTTGTGCAGGGAATTATGCCGTTTATTGCAGGTTTTACAAAGTTATGGGGGGTGTTATCTAAACTTGGACCAATTTTTAAGGTAGTTCGAACGGCTATGATGGCATTATCAGGTCCCATAGGAATCATATCCACCATCGTTGTGGCATTAGCCGTTTTAATCATTAAAAACTGGGATTCGATTAAAAGTGCGACATCAAAAGTGTGGAATGGAATTAAATCTCTCCTTTCTAAAGTTTGGGATAGCATTAAATCGACTGTTTCCACTGCAACTACTGCTATTAAAAATACCGTTTCGAAAGTCTGGAACAGTGTTAAGTCTACTTCATCCACGATTTGGAACGGAATAAAAACAGTCATTTCAACGGTTTGGGGCGGTATAAAGTCAGTTGTATCTAACTCTATTAATTCCGTGAAATCGGTTGTTTCAACGGTCTGGAATTCTATCAAATCTACCACTTCAACGGTTTGGAATGGCATAAAAGGTGTCATTAATACGGTATGGGGAGGAATCAAAACAGCTGTATCGACACCAATTAATTGGGTTAAATCCAAAGTTTCGGGAGTATGGAGCAGTATCAAAACTAACACTTCTTCCGTGTGGAACGGCATTAAGTCGGCGATGATTTCTCCAATAGAAAACGCTAGAGATAAAATAAAAGGAATTGTTGATAGGATCAAAAGTTTCTTTTCGGGTCTTAAGCTAAGTTTGCCAAAAATTAAACTCCCACATTTAAGTATCACGGGAGGATTTAGCATTATGCCGCCGCGGGTTCCGAAGTTTTCCATCGAATGGTATCGAAAAGGTGGAATTTTCGATGAAGCATCCGTAATTGGAATTGGTGAAGCGGGAAAAGAGGCTGCACTCCCATTAGTAGGAAAGGAAATGAATCCTTTTGCTGATGCAGTAGCTAATCGTATGCTTTCAACGCTACCACAAATGGCAGAAAGTAAAATGGCTGGCGAAGTAACCAATCATAATAACGTTACTATCTTTGCAACGGTTCGTAATGACCGTGATATTGATAAACTAGCAGAAAAAATAGATGGTTCGTTAAACACATTAGGAAATAGAAGAAATGCCGCATGGGGTGGTGCTTAATGGTCATTTTAGATACAACTAAAATTAAGGAGTTGAATTTAAGTTTATCTGAACGTCCTGCTATTCCCACTCCCGAACAAGATGTTGAACAGAAGGAAATAAGGGGTAGACACGGATCCCTTACCAAAAAGTATGGATTTAAAGATATACCTTATTCATTGACCTTTGATTTTTTAGAAGATACATCATTTAAGCCAGCATTTAGAAAAGCGAAAATAAAATTCTTCAACGCTAAAAAGCTATCTTTTGAAGATGATCCAGGAATCTATTACAAAATTAAATCTCTGACCATTGAGGATGCTGAAAACGAGGTCCTTGAGTATGGTCAATTTACCGTTAATTTTGTTTTAGATCCATTTGCATATGAAGAAACAAATATCATGACTGTAACTGCTCAAACGACTTTAAATAATCCAGGCTATGAAAGTGAACCGTATATTAAGGCGTATGTAGCTGGAACAGGAAAAATATATATTGGCGATCAAATTGTCACCATTAAAGATATAAACGGGTTTATTGAAATCGATTGCACCATGATGAATGCATATCGAATCGAAAATGGCTTTATCACTAATCTAAATAACCATATGATTGGTGATTTTTTTGTGATTCCGGAGGGGAAAAGTACAGTTAAATTTGATGGGAACATTACTAAACTTGAGATTGATCCAAGATGGAGGTGGATATGATGGAAAATAAAGATATCGAAGGAATTATTACTCAAGCCGAAAAAGCTTTAAAGATTGCAAAGGTGGCTATCGCTGATGCTGATGACGCGATAGAGAAATCCCAATTAGATAGAATTGAAAAGAAAATGGACAGAATCCTTGAACTTTTGGAGAGTAAGGAAACGTCCATTTCTGTTAAAACGGGATTTCTTAATATACCTACCGAGATTATAACTTATAAAAGAGCATCATGTAGGTGTGTTCGTTACTAATCCCATTTCTTCTAAAACTTTCAATGTTGTTTGAACTGACGTGATTGTGGAAAGTTGGATTAAATGAGTTATGGCATTTTCAACTTTCGTGTGTTCTTCACCGGTAAAAGTTAGATCATCAAAGAAACCGATATCAAGATATTCTGAGAAAAACTTATCTAGATAATCTTTAAGAAATGTATTGTTTTTTTCGTTAATTTCGTTAACTATTTTAACGATGTCAACTGTAGTTATTTCACTCAACTAAATCACCTCCTTCGATACCATAATTCGACAGGAGGTATTTTTAATCCTTTAAGAAAGGAGGTAAATATGATTGTTTCCAATTCTTTATAAAAAAGATGAAACAGATTTTATCCATAACGGATTGGGTGTATTAAGTGGTGCCATTACATCCATTGGCGAAGAAGAATTAAACGGCTTGTTTGAATTAAAAATAGAATATGATTCAGATGGCTTTTTAGCAGATATTATCGAAAATGGCATGATCGTTAAAGCAAAAGTAAATGATAAGCAGGATCCACAGTTATTTCGTATATATGCACACGTGAAAAGCCTTGAAAACGATAATCTTATCATTAACGCCCAGCATATCACGTACGATTTAGCTGGGAATTTTGTTGAAGCTTTAGAGTTAGATGATGTATCAACAGACCAAGCAATGGCAGCTATACAAAGCAACCTAGCATATCCTACTAGATTTACGTTATCTAGCTCTAACACAACCACTAGATCGAGTACAAAGCTTTATCGTACCAACCCATTGCAAATGGTTGCTGGAGTGGATGGCTCTATCTTGGACAATTGGGGTGGAGAGATTGAGCGTGATAATTTTAACCTTATCATGCATAAAAGACGTGGATCGGATGATGGAGTATCAATATCTTATCGCAAGAATCTAACAGGACTTGAAGCCAAGTTTGATATATCTGGTGTTGTTACTCGTATTTTCCCATTTAAAATAATCAAAGATGGGGAGACAGAAGAAGAAAAATTAATCACAATACCAAATAAATATATTGATAGTCCAAACATAGATAAATACCCATTTATTAATATTTTGCCAGTTGATTATGGTGATGATGAGAGTGTAGTAGACCAAGCAACTTTATTGGCTAAAGCATCCACATATTTTAATACGGGTTCGAAAGACCTTCCAAAAGTCTCTATGGAAGTAGAATTTGAGCCGTTATGGGATACGGAAGAATATAAAGATGTAGCTGCACTTGAGCGCGTGGGAATGGGAGATACGGTCACTGTACGACATAGCAAGATGGGAGTGGATGTAAAGGCACATGTGGTCAAAATTGAGTACGATACGATTGCTGAAAAGAATCGTAAAGTGACAATCGGTGATGTACAAGCACGTTTTACCGATAATTTTAACCAGACGAAAAATGATGTTGAAAATGGGATCAAGCAAGCACATCAAACAGCGCAAGAGGCAATACAGGCTGCCAACGGAAAAAATACTAACTTTTACGGACCCGAACAACCTGTTAATCCTAAGAAGGACGATTTATGGTTTAAAACGGTTGATGGTGAGTATACTAGAACCTATCGTTTCGATGGCATCCAGTGGCAACTGGTTGTCGATATGGATGTTAACTCGGCAAAAGAAGAAGCGCAGAAAGCTAGGGATGACGCACAAAGCGCGGTTGACCGTGCTAATAAAGCAACCCAAGATGCACAGATTGCAATAAATAACGCTCAATCTGCATTTGAAGATGCTCAAGAGGCACTTCAACAAGCTAAAGAGTCATTTGATGCAGTAGATGCTTTAAGCACTGTCGTTAATACTCAAACTGGTGAAATTAGTACTATTAAGCAGACAGCACAGGGATTGCAAACACAGGTTACAGACAACAAAAATAACATCGCTGCGGTTACTTTAACTGCACAAGGTTTACAAGCGCGTATGTCAAGTGCAGAGGGGAATATCGGTGCGTTACAACTTACCTCTAACAATTTCGCTACGAGAATAAGTGACGCAGAAGGAAATATAAGTACATTAACGCAAACGACTAGTAGTCTTTCCAGTACGATTAATAATACCAAGGATAATTTACAATCCCAAATATCCCAACTGGATAAAAATATCAATCTACGTGTCCAAAAAGGCGATGTTATTAATCAAATAAACTTAGACACTAGCGGGGTGCTTATACAAGGTAAAAAACTTGTCCTCGATGGCGATGTGACGGTTACAGGTGCGTTTAAGGTTAGTGATGCAAATATTACATCGATTGATGCAGGGAAAATTAATGCAGGGACATTGACAGCTTTTGATATTGTAGGGTCAACAATTAGGGGATCAACATTTACCGCAGAAGACAAACTTACTAATAATACGATCTCCATCTCAACCGGTTCCATCGATAGTCAAGGCGAATCACAGAAGGATAAAACTAAAAAATACTTTGCGAGATTGAACGGAGGAGTTTTTAGTTCGGAAATTAAAACATCAAATACCCAAGTAGATGGATACAATAAGGTCACTATCCAACCTGACCTTATTTTATTTGAAGCGGGCGACTCTTACGGAAGTGGAAGTCCTTATAAAAAGTCCAACTTTAGTATATCTTCGGGTAAAGCAGCGGGTAAACTAGATATGTATATTCAGGCGTTTGGAGTGGACAGTCCTAATTTAAGATTATTAGCTTCCGACGATATTATACTTTCATCTGGTCCGCCTAGCGTAATAGATTTAAATGGGTTGTTGGTACGTCGTGGTTATGATGAACTGTTAACATTGTATGACAGAAAAACGTATAAAGACGGAGGTTACACAGATCCAGTGGCGAAAGTTCGCGCAGATATCGTAGGTGATCTAATGGCGCCAACAGATGGCGGCGATGCCTATGCTCGGACTAATTTTGAATTCCGTGTAACTGATAAAGCATCACAGGGGAAAGCAACACAGAACTACAGAGATATAAGAGCAAGAGATTTGTATCTAACAAAAGGAATCGAGATGGGTAGTAAAGGTGTCATATCCACAAGCAGTGGATACATTGTTGTCAGAAGTCGATTAGATGACTATGTATATCTGCAAGCCAAAGAGGTAAGAGCAACGGAGCCATTAACAGCATCTTCATATATACCTGTCCGTGCATCTTCCTTCCCTACAGGATCGTTAGAAGAGTTCAAACAAGATATAAAGCTGTGGCAGGATTCGGCGTTGGCAATCATTAACGCAGCTGAT
>NZ_NAZB01000036.1:0-886 GCF_003055045.1 Heyndrickxia sporothermodurans | reverse complement strand
CTATCTAGTTTTGAGGGAACAATCCCTTAAATAAATAGTCTGGTAACTATGGCGAGAAGGTCACACCCGTTCCCATCCCGAACACGGAAGTTAAGCTTCTCAGCGCCGATGGTAGTTGGGGGCTCTCCCCCTGCAAGAGTAGGACGTTGCCAGGCAAATAGAAAAGCGGAAGACGCTTGCTCATCGGCGAAACTCGCTGGAGGGCTGACGAGGAAGATTGTTTTTCAAAACTTCCACAGCAGCCTGAAGCGATGCAAGCCGATAGCGTCTGAAGCTAGACAATAATGGAGGATTAGCTCAGCTGGGAGAGCACCTGCCTTACAAGCAGGGGGTCGGCGGTTCGATCCCGTCATCCTCCACCATATTTATTTAAATATAAAAAATGATCGTATGCCGGCCTAGCTCAATTGGTAGAGCACGACCGAATAAGCTTCATTGAAATGCTTCAGCGTACAGCTTGAGCTGCTACTTGAATCAGCATTCTGAAAGCTGGACGACAGTTCAAATTTAAATTAAATTAAAGAAATACGATCATAATAAGCCGGCCTAGCTCAATTGGTAGAGCAACTGACTTGTAATCAGTAGGTTGGGGGTTCAAGTCCTCTGGCCGGCACCATCTTTCGAAGATATCGAGCCATTAGCTCAGTCGGTAGAGCATCTGACTTTTAATCAGAGGGTCGAAGGTTCGAGTCCTTCATGGCTCACCATTTAAATTATACGCGGGTGTGGCGGAATTGGCAGACGCACCAGACTTAGGATCTGGCGCCGCAAGGCGTGGGGGTTCGACTCCCTTCACCCGCATTATAAGTAATTAAGTTGCGGAAGTAGTTCAGTGGTAGAACACCACCTTGCCAAGGTGGGGGTCGCGGGTTCGAATCCCGTCTTC
>NZ_NAZB01000035.1:0-3552 GCF_003055045.1 Heyndrickxia sporothermodurans | reverse complement strand
TTGACTAATCGTAAGAAATAGACGGAAGTTTTCCGGCTATTGACTCTAAAAACGTAAAAAAGGGTAATTTTTCTTTGCTTAATCGGAAAATCTCCGCCTATATCCCCCAAACCGAGCTCTATTCTACTGTATAACCGAAGAATTTCCGCTTATTTTAAATTAGTTTAAAATATAATCCATATTAACTATGAACAGGGTGGACTTTTTTCCTAATTTCCAAAAAATGATGATTGAACACGAACGTATATTCGAATAAAATAATACATATAATAAGAACTAACGTTCCTATTCAGAGGCAAAATTATATAATTGAAAAAGGGTGAAGAGCGTGACGGTTGATTACAATACGTTACCACATCATCAGATTTTATGTGTAGATATGAAAAGCTTTTATGCGAGTTGTTCTGCTGTAATGGAGGGGGAGGATCCATTAAGCTGCTATTTAGCGGTAGTTGGGAACAAAGAACAGCAAGGAAGTGTCGTGCTTGCTGCTTCACCAAAATTAAAAAAGGATTTTGGAATTAAAACAGGCTCTCGACTGTTTGAAATTCCAGATGATCCTTGTATTAAAATTGTTGAAGCAAAAATGGCAACTTATCTACGCATTGCAACCGAGATTACCCGTTTATTTAACCGATACGTACCAAAGGAAGCGATACATGTATATAGTGTCGATGAAAGTTTTATCAAAGTGGATAAGGCAGATCTTCTTTGGGGAGATGCAAAAACGATTGCTGCAAAAATAAAAGATGAGCTTGAACGGGAGTTTCAGCTTCCGTGTGCAATTGGCATTGGTCCAAATATACTCATGTCAAAGCTTTGTCTAGATATTGATGCAAAGAAGCAGGGCATTTCCGAATGGACCTATGAGGATGTTCCTGAAAAGCTGTGGGGGATTTCTCCATTAAAAGAAATGTGGGGAATTGGGAGACAACTTGAAAAGCGGCTCAATCGGATGGGGATTTTTTCTGTCGGACAGCTTGCACATTATGACCTCGCGAAGTTAGAAAAGGAATTTGGTATTATTGGCAATCAGCTCTATTACCATGCCTGGGGCATAGATTTATCTGAATTAGGAGCTCCTATTATGGAAGGGCAGGTAAGCTTTGGAAAAAGCCAAATTTTGTTACGGGACTACAAAGAAGAACCTGAAATCAAACATGTCATTTTAGAAATGTGTGAAGAAGTAGCCCAAAGAACCCGAGTACATGGAAAGGCTGGACGAACGATTAGTTTAGGAATAGGGTACAGTGACTCTGATTTCGGTGGAGGATTTTACCGTTCACACACGATTAATGAACCAACAAATGTGACGATGAAGATATATCAAGTATGTTTAAAATTATTTCACCTTCATTATTCGGGGAAAAATGTTCGACAGATTACTATTGCCGTTTCGAATCTTATCGATGATCGGGTCCTTCAGCTTAGTTTATTTGAACCGAATCGTGTTAAACAGCATGAACTAGGATTTGTCGTTGATCGAATTCGTCAAAAGTATGGAGCAGGCTCACTGCTTCGAGCGGTTTCTTATACACAAGCGGGAACAGCAAGAAAACGTGCCGCATTAGTAGGTGGTCATAAAGCATAACAATGAATAGAGGTGACAAAGATGATACGTGATCGCGGTCGAATCAAGTGGAATTCACTTATGCTTCCTGAGCATGTAAAAATGCTTCGGGATTGGGCAGAGGAAGATACGTATGAACAGCAAAAATACATGGATGAACAACAACTTGAACGAATGGACGATATAATGAACGAAGCAATAGAATGTGGAAAAACGGTAACCATCACTCATTATCGCAATCATCACCATGAGCTTGTGCTAGGATTGATTAAACGCTACAAGCCATTAGAGGGAAAACTGGATATTATTGATAGATTTGATGAGGTGCATACAATTTTTCTTGAAAATATTGTGGATGTTCAGATGATCGAAGACGAAATATAAGTTGTTACATTAATTATTAAAGGGTGGGCTAATAACCATCCTTATTGACCTCTATTAGTGGTTTTCTTATTATGCACTCGACTATTTCGTTTAGTAATCAGGATATGTGGCTATGGTAAACCCAAAGAGAGGAGAAAAGTACGTGAAGATTGAAATGAAAGAAACACTTTCTAAAAAAATCCTTACAGAAGCAAAAGGTTATTTAGATGTCGGATTTACACATTCATTGAATCCCTATAGTGGGTGTGCGTTTTCTTGCAGATACTGTTATGTAAGGGAAATGCCGATTCAGAGATTCAAAGAAATTCCTTGGGGAGAATGGCTGGACATAAAAACAAATGCAGCTGAAAATTACCGGAATGAAATCATCAAACTTCGGAGGAAGAACAAACCCGTAAATATATTTATGTCCTCTGCAACGGACCCTTATCAACCAATAGAACGTAAGGCAAACATTACAAGAGCGATCTTAGCAGAAATGATTGAGAATCCTCCTGATTTTCTTCAAATTCAAACACGAAGCCCACTTATCACAAGGGATATCGATTTGATAATTAGATTGAAAGAAAAATGTGAAGTTTTAGTATCTATGACAATCGAAACGGACAGAGAAGAGATTAAGCAAATATTCGCACCATATGCACCGGGAATTAAAATCCGGCTAAAAGCCTTAAAGGAAATTCATGATGCCGGAATACCTACACAAGCTTCGATTTCCCCGCTGTTACCTTTTACACCTGATTTTCCAAAACAATTGAAGGGTATCGTAAACCATGTTTGGATCGATACTTTAAGTATTGGTGATGGATCAATGGGAAAGCGTTCAGAGAGATTAGGAATGCCAAAAGTATTTGAAGAGCATGATTTATCCAAGTGGTATCGTAAAGATATACATGTAATGGTAGAAAAATATTTTCATAAATACTTTCCTAGTGAAATGATAAGAGTTTCAAAAAAAGAAGCCTTTCCAAAATAAAAAGATTAGATCATGAAGCGAACCCCCCTAAGTTGGACTAAGAATCAAACTTTGTACTGCACCCCAAAAGTTAGAGTAAAAATCTAACTTTTGGAGTGTTTATTTATGGCTAAATATAGTGAGAAATTTAAACTGATGGTAGTTAAAGCGGATTAACCCCCGAATTTTGGACAGTATTTCTCTTAATCTCACTTTATCTTAAAATTACATTCTTTTTCGTTTCCTTTTGTCCTTTTGAGATCATAGCCATTGCTTCCATTCCTTCAAGGGTAAAGGCTTCGCCCGACTATCGTCGCCCTTGATTCCATTCCAGAAATGGCTGAAATAATTTTTGGGACAAAAGGAAGAAAAAATGGAAGGGGCGATTAAACCCGTACCTCTTTGATTTTCACGTTTTCACATTGTTGCTGTTCATAAAACTCATTTGGCGATAAGTCTAAAATACTAGAATGCATGCGTCTTTCGTTATAAAACACCATAAACTCTGCGACTGATTCATAGGCTTGTGCATACGTTTCAAATTGCCATCTTGATAAACAATCATCTTCAAAAATTCTATGAAAAGACTCAATGTGAGCATTCATATTTGGCGTTTTTGGTGGAATTCTTTCATGTTCTAGTG
>NZ_NAZB01000034.1:0-80707 GCF_003055045.1 Heyndrickxia sporothermodurans | reverse complement strand
AAACTTATTATACGAGGAGGTTAAGTAATGACAAATAACGAGCATCCTGATTTTCAAGAAGAGGTTGAGAGGCTTGAATTCACGAAAAAGTATATGAATGTCGTTATTAAAGCATCTGAATCGAGTGAAGAAACATTTAGAGAAAATCTAAAGCAGTCGCTGGAAGGAATGGATATTAAAGATAGCAGCTTTAGCTATATGAGCATGCTAACGAATGCGAATCTACTTCAGAGGACTGGAGATGAATTAAAACGCCTAAAAAAGTTTGAAAAGAAGCCCTATTTTGCAAGAATCAACTTTTTACAGGAAAAAGTCGATAAAGAAGAAATTTTGTATTTAGGAAAAGTATCATTGTTTGATAAAGAAACACAGCAACCAATTATTGTCGACTGGCGATCACCAATTGCGAACCTATACTATGATGGGCGTTTAGGGGATGTTTCCTATGAATCCGAAGGGGATACTTACTACGGATATTTATCATTAAAGCGTCAATTTATTATTGATGAAGGTGAACTTCAAGAAATCCGCGATATTGATTTAACAACAAATGATGAATTACTCCAAATGTCCTTATCTGAGAGTGCGAGTAATCGTCTAACCGAAATTGTTTCAACAATCCAAGAGGAACAAAATAATATTATCCGTGCCGATTTGAACAAACCGATTATTGTTCAAGGAGCTGCCGGAAGTGGTAAGACAACGATTGCGCTACACCGTATCTCCTACTTCATTTATACTTTTGCTGATAAGTTTATGCCCGATCAATTAATGATTTTAGCTCCAAACCGCTTGTTTATTGATTACATCTCAGAAGTTCTTCCGGAACTTGGTGTTGAAAATATTCTACAAACGACATTTGTTGATTATGTCATGTTGTGTATTGGCAAAAAAATAAAATTAACACCTCCGGATGAAAAGATCGTTCATTTTATAAACCAGGATATAAAACATCCAGAATTAGTAAAATGGGTCTCAGATTTTAAAGGTTCATTACTATTTAGAGACATCGTTGATCGTTACTTAGATGATGTATTGAAAACATTGCTTCCAACCGAAGATTTTTTCGTATCGAAGTTTCGCTTATATAGTGGTAAGAAATTAAGACAACTCATCGAATATGAATACAGGTATTTACCTTATTATCATCGTATCGACAAGATTAAACGGGTATTGCAAAATCATGTTCGAACAGAGAAGAAACGAATGGTTGAGAAGGTAACAAATTTTTATGATAGCAAGCTAGAAAAAGCGTTGTATAGTAAAGCGGAACCGGAAAAACGCCGTCGCTATGTATCAAAAGCTTTAGATAAGAAAGCTGAAGCACTAAATGATATAAAGAAAGAAGTGCGAACGGCCGTTACTACTTACATAAAAAAACTCCCAAAACATGATTTATTTTATTATTACAAGCAACTTGTGACTAATAAAGAAGTATTTATGAAATATGCTCATGATGTACTTAAACCATCAGAAGTCGATTTTTTCATTGAGTATCAGAACAAATTGAATGCAAAAAAGATATATGAAATCGAGGACTTAGCCTCCTTGCTTTATTTACAGGGAAAACTATTTGGAATCGAAAATCATTTACGTGTGAAAAATATTGTTGTAGATGAAGCGCAAGATTATAGTTATTTTCAACTGTATGCATTAAAAACTGTACTAGAAACAGATATGTTTACGATCGTTGGCGATTTGGCACAAGGAATCCATTCATACCGGGGAATAAAGGATTGGAATATCGTTCAGAATGATATTTTCCCGAGGGCAAGTTATAAAACGTTGCAAAAAAGTTATCGTACGACAGTCGAGATTATGAATGCTGCCAATCAAATTTTGCGTCTCCTTCCTATTGACTTACCAACTGTTGAACCAGTTGTTAGACATGGAAAGAAACCAATTTTTCATCAAACTTCCTCTGATAAAGACACTGTAAGATCGATTGAGAACGAGATTAGCCAATTGTACAAGGAAGGGATAAAAACAATTGCATTAATTGGAAAAACAAATGAAGAATGCAAAAAATTAGCTCAGCTATTGAAAAAGCATTCCGAACTTCCAATCCAATTTTTAAAAGAAAATGAGGAGATTCATAAGGATGAAATCGTCATTGTTAGTTCACATTTGTCAAAGGGGCTCGAATTTGATGCGGTGTTAGTTTGTTCGCTTGGTGCCTCGTTCCTTGAAAATGAAATTGATATTAAACTTTTATATGTTTCCATGACACGGCCATTACATCGTTTGTCTTTCTTTGGAAAGGATCGCTCGAATTTTCTATTAGATCAGGTGGATTCAGAATTGCTGGAAATTGAGGAGTAGATTAAGCTGAATTTCGATTCAGCTTTTTTTACTTTATGACCGTGGGATAGGTATTGGAAGAAATGAGGACTGTAGTAACAATCCTTTTCTCACAAATGAAAAAATAATGTTATTGGCAAATGGTGAATGTTTGCGCAGAGCATCTTTCCCCACCGTCAATAACAGTTTCTTCCGTATATTCTAATTGCAACTCGTTAAAAAGTGATTTCCAAAATTGAATCGCTTTTTGATTTTTTTCGAGCTGAACGACATAATATGTACCTGGATAAGAAACAAATAATTTTTTGACTGCTTGTCCAGCAAAGCCTCTTTCTCGATATTGAGTAAAAATAAATATATCATTTACACAATAATCGATGTGTTCATTTTTAACTGTTTTTACGAATAAAAGAAATCCTACTATTAATCCTTCATACTTGATAAAATATGGGATTAAATTAGATTTTGTGAAAAAAAGGTCTATACTATCATATTCAAAAATTCCGAGCTGATTTGCTTTTAGCTGATTTGTATATTGAGAAAGGTCATCAAGATAAAAATGAAGCATATTTTCTAAAATACTTTTCTCTTCTAATCGAACTTCTTTTAACTCAATAGTCATGAGAATCTCTCCTATTAATAACGACTTAACATTATTATTGTAAAAGAAATTGATAAAAAAGAGAATAGTGGGGAGGCTCGTCCCTTTTAATTTACACTAATTTTCATTAATGTTGCAGGATTACTTGAAACATACACAACCCTAAGTACCTTTGTTTAAATCGCCAAGGATGATAAAAAACCTCCATTTGTCACCACAAATAGAGGTAAAACGTTTCATCGATTTTTTAAAATTATTTGGTATTTTTAACCAAACATCATTTGCACCCAATAGAATAATAGAAATAACGTGACAATCGTGGACAATGGGATAACAATTAATGAAACATTTAAATAGTCACGCCATTTTATTTTTATTTTATTTTGTCGTAAAATGTGAATCCAAATGAGGGAGGCTAATGTGCCTATAGGTAGTAATAAAGATCCGATATCGCTACCTATAATATTTGCTAAATAAATCGTTTTAAGTGTGATAGGATCAAGTCCCATTTCAGTCAAGGTGATAGTTCCGATCATTAAGGCAGGATGATTATTAAACAAGTTTGATAGAATGGATACGAGTCCCCCCATGATAAAACTAGCGTAAAATAATCCTTGATTTACGATTGGTTCACAAACATTGACAAGAAATTCTGTAAGTCCCGCATTATGGAGACCGTAAATAATTACATACATCGAAAAGGCAAAAATCAGAATGTGCCACGGAGTTTTCTTCAAAATATCAACAGGATTTGTCCGAAGGTAGTACCATCTCCAAATAAGTAAAATGCTTGATCCAAATACCGCTACAATTTCGATAGGAATGGAAAGAAATGATGCGACGAAGAGTAGACATCTCATAATAAAAACAAATAATAAAATTTTTAACATAAATTTTGTACGCTTCTTACTCGTATTTACATCGATACTTCCTTTTAGCGGATGGAAATTGGAGGTGAAAAACAAATTTTCAATATCGTATTTAGCCTCTGGCAATTTTGGTGGTAACGACTTCTTTAATAAAACATACATCAGCCATGACATGAATATTAATCCTAATGTAGCAGGAATAAACATCATTGCGGTATGCATATACAAGGTCATATGAACAATTTTTAAAGCAATTAAATTTACGATATTACTTACGCCAATTGGTGCACTCGAAGCAGTTGCGATTAAGGCTCCGCTTAAAAGATAAGGGATCTGCTGGTGAGGTTTTAGTCTAAGATTTTTTAGTAGAAGGATTAGAATGGGGGTTGTAATCAAAATACTTCCATCATTATTAAATAACAGTGTCATTAGGAAGCATAGCAATTGAATATACCAGTATAAGCGATAGCCGGAACCTTTTGCTAAACCAGCAAGTCTTGCGGCAGCCCAGTGAAAAAAACCGAAGCTTTCTAAAATAACAGCCATAACAATTGTCGCGATAATGGTTATCGAAGCACCACCTATTTTACTTATAATATCCTCAATGTCCCCCCTAGACACAACCCCGGTTAATAATATGATCAAAGCTCTCATATTAAAAGCATTATAGAGGATTCAAAGGCAAATTCAATCAATATGAATGCTAATCAGGAAGAGGAAGTAGATTATTTACATGCTGAAAACTTTGTAAGTTTAATGAATCATTTTAGAAATAATACGATTCAAATTAACCAAGGTGGTCCTGATGCAAAAAATGGATTGTTACTAGAGGTCATTAATGATTATTTAGTTTTACAAACAAATGATGATGGAATTGTTTATTATAATATCCATCATATAAAAAGTGTCAAAAACGCTCAAAAAAATATGGATAATAAAGAGAATATCGAAAACACGGCAGTTCAACCAGAGTTCCTAAGGAAAACAAGTTTTAATCAGTTATTCATGCATATGACACATAGCTGGGTTTCGATCAATCGAAATGGCCCAGAAGCGTTAGAAGGAATTCTTGTCGAAAATACAGACGGATATTATACACTAATAAATAATCAAGAAGTATTTCGTATTCATCCATTTCACGTGAGGAGTATCAGTGTCGGACCAAAAGGAGCTTTAAAACAAGAAAACAATGAAAACAAGAATGATAACAAACAAGAGGAGTCGAGTAGTGAGGAAAATGTATTAACCTCTAGTGATCAAGTAATTACATCGAGTTCATCAGATAGGAGAACAGAATGGTCAAGAACATCTAGTAGAAATAGACGTTCAACCGGAGAGAGAAGAACGAGTAGGAGAAACGAAACGAGATGGAGCAGAGAAAAGGTAGTTAAGACTATTGATTATACATGGAAAACAAGATAACTCTATCAATAAATCATATTAAATACAAAATGGGGGAGCATTGATTTTGTAATGCCCCCAATACGTTTTTGAAAGGAGGATTTCGGATGAATGGAATGAAAAGTTTTATCAATAGTGAGATTGAGTTAGAGATTTCCGGAAAAACAATGTTGTCGGGAGTTCTTATTGATGTAGGATTAGATATAATTGTTATTTTTGATGGAACACGGTATTTATATATACCTTTATTACATGTCCATCAAATGAAAGAGAGAGCCTTGAAAGAAATTGAATCCGAACCTCCTGAAACTTTTCTACTATTTAATGAAACAGAACCAATATCCTATCGAAAGACGCTAAATCATGCGAAAGGTCAATTCATTGAGCTATTTGTAACTGGGAATCGTTCAATTCACGGATATATAACAAGTGTGTTAAACGATTATCTTGTCTTTTATTCACCAGTGTATAAAACGATATTTATTTCAATGCAGCACTTAAAATGGTTTACCCCTTATTCACACCAATTAACTCCATACACATTAGGAAATAAAGAGCTTCCTATTGTTCCAGCAAGTATTCCACTCGCAAGGTCATTTGAAGAACAATTGAAAAAATATGAAGGTCAATTAGTCGTACTAGATTTAGGAGATAATCCCGAGAAAATAGGTTTATTGAAAAATGTATCCAATAATATGATTGAGTTAATAATAGCTAATGGCCAAGCAGTTATTTGGAAATTTGGGCATTTAAAAACGGTTCACCTGCCATAGAAAAGAAAAACCAATGAGATCAATATCTCATTGGTTTTTCTGAAGATGGTCAACTTGCTTATTTGTCATGTAAATAGTGGGTAGTGTATGATAAAGTGTAAAAATAGAAATAATACGTTTAAGGAGAAAAATATGACAAGTAATTGGCCGTTTTTATCAACATTAAAACCCCATCTTCAAGAGGCGTGGGAAGCAGCCGGATTTGAACAACCGACTTCAATTCAAGAAAAGACAGCGGAACTTATAGTGCAAGGAAAAGATATTATTGCCGGTTCACCGACAGGAACAGGAAAAACGTTAGCATATGTCCTCCCTCTCCTTCAAAGAATCAATGAAGAAAATAAAAACATCCAACAAGTGATCATAGCCCCTTCAAGGGAATTGGTGATGCAAATCCTTCAGGAAATCCAAACATGGTCGAAAGGCAGTGCTATTCAGGCAGCTTCTTTTATTGGCGGAGCGAATGTAAAACGTCAATTGGAAAAGTTAAAAAAACGACCACAAATTATTGTTGGAACACCAGGAAGGGCTTTTGAATTAATTAAGCAAAAAAAGGTGAAAATGCACGAGGTAAAGACGATAGTGCTTGATGAGGGAGATCAACTACTAACTCACGAGTATATGCCAACAATTAAAGGAATTATTAAATCATCTTTAAGTGATCGCCAACTTCTTTTATTCTCAGCAACGCTTCAGGAACACACCATTCTTACCGCGCAAAAGCTGATGAAACAAGCAGAAATTATTCAGGTTACTAGGTCCGAAAATGAAGGTAAAGTTGAACATATCTATATTGTTTGTGAAGATAGGGAAAAAATCGAGGTATTGAGTAAATTGAGCCGAATCGAATCGATGCAGGCCCTTGTCTTTTTAAATGATATAGGTAAACTTTCGGTTCTTGCAGAGAAAATGAAGTATAAAGGACATGCTGTTGGTGAGTTACATAGTGACTTGAAAAAAGAAGCAAGAGCAAAAGCGATTTCTCAATTGCAAAGCGGGAAGGATTCCTTATTATTAACGACAGAGGTAGCTGCAAGAGGCCTAGATATTGCCAATCTTCCGTTTGTGATTCATTTCGATTTACCGGAAAATGTTTCACAATATACGCATCGTTCGGGAAGAACGGGACGACTTGGAGCTAATTCGGGTACCGTCATATCCATCGTAACACCGAGGGAAGAAAGAACATTAAAACAATATTGTCGTGAACTTCATGTACCTGTGAAACAAAAATATTTATATGCGGGTAACATTGTTGATGAAAGAAAATAAAAAATTAGGCAGTAAAACTGTCTAATTTTTTTAATCACTATCTTGCAATAATCAGTAGTGTAGTTTATTATGTAGTTATCCACTAGTGAATAATATACAGTAGCTAATATTAACTTATAGGAGGTGGCGACCTTGAATGTACAATTTAAAAAGGGTGTTTTAGAGTTGTGTGTGCTAATTTTAATCTCAAAAAAGGACCAATACGGTTATGAACTTGCACAAAATATATCCAGTAAAATCGAAGTGGCGGAGGGAACGCTTTACCCATTGCTTAGACGATTAACGAAGGATGACCTCTTAACTACTTATCTTCTAGAATCCAATGAAGGTCCACCAAGAAAATACTATTCCATTACAACTAAAGGTCTTGACTATATGTTTACGTTAATTAGCGAATGGCGGCAATTTTCGGAGGCAGTGAATCAATTTATAACGGAGGGGATGAACAATGGGAAGAAATGAATTTCTAAAACGATTAGAAAAATCATTATCAAAAGTTCCAGAACAGGATCGTAAAGAAATGCTTTATGATTTCGAAGAGCATTTTACGATTGGGATGGAAAATGGGAAGACAGAAGAAGAGGTTGTATCAGAACTCGGTGACCCACAAATGATTGCAAAAGATATCATTGCTGATTACCGAATTAGTACAGCGGAAACGAATAAATCAGTGTCAAATATTACGCGTGCAATGGTGGCAACGATTAGTTTAAGCTTCTTTAATTTAGTCTTTCTACTTGGACCTGTGATCGGTTTAATTGGCGTTTATATAGGATTATGTGTGACTGCATTTGTGTTAACCATAACACCATTGCTCGTCGTATGCGCAGCTATTTTTTCTGGGTTTGAACAATTTATGCTACAGTTCTTTCTTTCGCTCATTTGCTGTGGACTAGGATTGCTAATGAGTATTGCAATGATTAATGTTGGAAAATGGTTCTACGCAATCATCCTTCGCTATATTAAATTCAATGTGAAGGTGATTAAAGGGGGAAAATAAGATGAGAAAAATGGTCGGAGGAGCGTTAATCCTTTTAATTATAGGAATCATTGGTACAGCTGCAACTTTGTATTTTTCAAAAGGACCAATTTTTAAGTTAACGGAATGGGAAAAGAAAAAATCCATTTCTAGTAGTGGAATTGATAATCTGAATATTAATTCCGGTCCGGTAGATGTTATTGTGGAAAAAACAAGTGATAAGGATATTCAAATTAGACTAGCAGGCAAAGAAAGTGTAAGAAAAAAAGGAGAGTATAAGCTTGAAGTTAATGAGGATAATCATACGCTAAATGTAAAAGTGAAGCAAAAAATTCATTTCGGTATTACCTTTTACAGCCGTGCAAAATTATATGTTAAAGTCCCAGATAAGATGTATCATGCTTTAGATGTGAAAACTTCTTCCGGGGAATTAGTTGTAAATGATTTTCAAGCTGAAAACGCCTCTTTCCAAGCAAGCTCAGGTGATGTTTTAGTAGAAGGCGGCCGGGTAAAAAATGATCTTTCTCTTGAAGCTACGAGCGGAGAAGTCACAGCCATAAATAATGAAGCAGATAAAGTAGTTGTGAAGTCAACAAGTGGAGATATAGAGATTAAGCACTTAGTAGCGAAGGAATCAGAATTTGCAGCGACATCCGGAGAAGTTTACGTTGATGATATTTCTGGAACAATTATTGCAAGTGCACCCTCAGGGGATATTGAAATTATACCGAACGAACATGTTGGAAATATGAACTTGGAAACAACAAGTGGCTCGGTAACAGTCGACACGAAGGATAAAAGCATTCCGTTTGCCATTGACTTTGAAGGAGGCTCTGGTGAGGGTGATGTTAGTGTATCCGGGGCAAATTACACTGACAAATCGGAGCATCGAATTATTGGGAAGATAGGGTCAGGAACAACTAAGCTTAAAGTAAGAACTGGTTCTGGGGATTTTGATTTACAGTAAGGCTCTTTACGTGAGGAAAGAAGTACATTTTCTTCTTGTTGTTTTGAAACGAAAATTAATGTGAGAAATTGAGAGGTTATCAAATTAAAAGAGTCCCAAATGGTTCAAAGGCGGTTCCTTGCTTAATATGGGGCAAAGGAACCGGCCTTTCTTACCGAGTTTCCTATGTTCCTAATCAGTGTTTGTCAGCATTTCTATAGCTTTTTTCCTAAAGCTAGGATCTTCTAATAATGCAGTTAAAAATTTTTTGAAGATTTTTTGTATCCAAAGGATTTCCAGTCGACTATAATCTTCTATAAAAACGGCTAAAGAAAATGACTCGGCATTAGCGTTTTTATAAAGGGCTGAAGTAAGGACAAAAGGGGTAGATCCTCCTTTAAACCAAAGTCTCTCTTCATTAGACTTCGAAAATCCCATAATCTTATCTAGTAATTGTTTCTCTTCCCTTGTTAATTTATTTGAATTCCCTAATTGATTCATTAAATTGGCATACTCATTAGTTGTTGATGAAGGCAACTTTTTCGTTAATTCTTTTTGAATATGCCCATCAAAATGTGTAGGCAGTTCCTTCAAATAGGTATTGATACTACCATCATTATTTACAATATTATGAAAAATTTTGTTTGCAAGTTTATGAAATTCTTTAGATTCCATTTGTGATAGATGTTTTTTTATTTGCCGTTTATCCATATGTTCGTTGACCTTTAAATAACTTGGAATTAACATGGCGGAGTTAATGGCATATATATCTGAATGTACATTTAGTTGATACTCATTCACAATATCCTGAATTCTGTCCGCTCCCAGCCTGGAGAAAAGGTAATCCGTACAGGCATTAGAACTATACTGCATCATTCCTTGAGCTACCTGTAATAATGTTACCACATCACCTATATTCTCAGAGGTAATCCATCTTTTGTGCGCATTTCCATCTGTATTTTCAAAATAAAATTTATCTATTTCCCTTCGTTCTATCTTCTCATGTAAAAAAAGGAAATTTTCTTTAATTGCCTTCACAAAAGCAACAGCATAAATTACCTTTACCGTACTTGCCAATGGAATGATTTTATTTTCATTAAAACAAAGGACTTTATTTTTATTGTGAATGAGTGAAACTGAACACATATGAGGATGATTAGAGATGAAATTTAAGAGATCATCCACACCCTTTTTGGAATCCACTCTCCTTGCAAAATAAAAAAAGCATATTGAAACAACAATTACGAATAACACCGAAACGAATAGGATAATGAATAGTATTTTCATTTTAACTCCTTTGTTAATATCTTGCACTAAATACATTAACCTTTACTTTACTATATAAAATGACTTTTTTGTATATCCTATAAATCTTTTGAAAGAAATTTTGATACTCTTGATCTATATATATTAGTTACTCAATGGCTATCATAGGAATTGAAAAAGAGTATAGTTTCATACCAATCCAATTCCGCATGAAAAAGGCAGTAGCTTTCAGTGTCGAAAACAGAATAGAAACCTATGGAGAAGTTGAAAAATCCCCCTTTGCAAAAAATATTTAACTTAATTTTCGCCAAGGAGGAGCGATTTCAAACTTATTTACATTTTTTCCGCACTGTCCATCAAAACCGCTTTTGCGCTGTTTACAAGATCAAAACACCTTTGTCGTCCAGTTTTCGCAATTCCAAACTTCTGTTGCTACATCTTCATAAAATTCCGGTTCGTGGCAGATGATGAGGACGCTGCCTTTATAGGCTTGCAGGGCGCGTTTTAGCTCGTCTTTTGCATCAACGTCAAGATGGTTGGTAGGCTCATCAAGGACCAATATATTTGTTTCATTATTAATTAGTTTACATAAGCGTACTTTCGCTTTTTCTCCGCCACTAAGTACTTCAACTTTGCTTTCGATATGTTTCGTCGTCAAACCGCATTTTGCAAGGGCGGCACGCACTTCGTATTGTGTAAATGAAGGGAATTCCTGCCATACTTCTTCAATACATGTATTATAATTGGATTGCTTGACCTCTTGTTCAAAATACCCCGTAAGCAAATAATCACCGCGTTGAACTGAACCCGATAAAGGATTAATTTCACCTAAAATACTTTTTAATAACGTCGTTTTTCCGATACCATTTGCGCCGACCAACGCAATCTTCTGGCCGCGTTCCATACGCAAGTTTAATGGCTTGGAAAGGGGCTCATCATATCCGATCACTAAATCGCTCGTTTCAAAAATAACCTTTCCAGACGTACGTCCCTCTTTAAAACGGAACTCCGGTTTTGGCCGCTCCTGTGCTAGTTCGATAACATCCATCTTATCTAGCTTTTTCTGACGTGACATTGCCATATTACGTGTCGAAACTCTTGCTTTGTTTCGTGCAACAAAATCCTTTAATTCAGAGATTTCTTGCTGTTGTTTTTTATAGGCAGATTCTAGTTGCTGCTTTTTCATTTCATATACTTTCAGGAAATCATTATAGTCGCCAACATAGCGATTTAATTCTTGATTCTCCATATGATAGATCAAATTGATGACACTATTTAAAAATGGAATATCATGAGAAATTAGGATAAACGCATTTTCATAGTCTTGTAAATAACGTTTTAACCATTCGATATGTTGCTCGTCTAAATAGTTAGTCGGCTCGTCCAGTAGTAAAATATCCGGTTTTTCTAATAGTAGTTTTGCAAGCAATACTTTTGTTCGTTGCCCGCCACTTAGATCTTGGACATCACGATCTAGACCAACATCATCAAGACCAAGTCCACGAGCAATTTCTTCTACTTTCGCATCAATGATGTAAAAATCATTATTGGTCAAAATATCTTGAATGGTACCGACATCTTCGAGCATTTTTTCAAGCTCTTCGGGAGTTGCCTCACCCATTTTTTCATAAAGACCATTCATTTCAGCTTCAAGATCAAATAAATATTGAAAGGCACCTTTTAATGCGTCACGCATGCTCATTCCTTTTCTTAGCACAGCATGCTGATCAAGATAGCCGACACGTACTTTCTTTGCCCATTCTACTTTCCCTTCATCGGGTTGCAGTTGGCCGGTAATAATATTCATAAATGTTGATTTACCTTCTCCATTGGCACCGATTAGTCCAATATGTTCTCCTTTTAACAGTCGGAAGGATACATCATTAAAAATTGCACGGTCACCGAAACCATGACTAAGGTTTTTCACTGATAAAATACTCATCTATATACACCTTTTTCAGTTAGGCTATTTTCTTAACTTTGTTGAATTTGAATTAAGAATCCTAAAAAATTAATATCATACATTAAAAAAGGGTCACTTTTAAGAAAATATGCCCCGTAGTTAGGATTATGCATCTAGTACAAAATAACAACAATTGTTTGAAAACAGTCTTTAGTAATTTTCACACATATAAAAATTATATCGAACTACCCAATCAAATTGAAAGAACTATTTTTATTAAAACGATAGAAAAAAATGGTGTTAGGCACAAAAAAAGTAGCAAACACCATTTTTATTACTATACAGATTTCATCATTAATGGAGAAGTAATCTCTTCTGGAGAAAAATAAAAATCAAGTTTTCCTTCATAGACTAATTCAAATGTCGGGAATTCTTTTAGGTCATGTGGCTTTACAAAGGCAATTGGTTTGTTCATCATAACGACACCGGTTTCAGTTAAAACAGATGCAACAAATTGGGAGCAAAAATAAGCATTTTTTCGTTCGATTTCTATTTTAAATAGAACGCCGATTAGACCGATAAGATTGTATTTATACTTTTGTTTATTCATTTCCATTTTCCGTATTTTTCTGCGCATTTTTTTATATTGTTCATCTGTTACGGTACAGCAATAGATCGCACAATTGGCTTGTTTAAATAGTTCTGATCGGATATTTTCTTTTACAAAACCCCCGATGAAAGGATTCCGTATTTTTTTCCTGCCAAAGCTATATACCTCAAAGAGTTGATCATCTAAAGCTAATGAAGCGTGATTTAAAGGCTCTTGAGTAAAAAGTTTAATCATTCGGGTAAACATTGTACCCGTATCGGTAAGCAGTAAATAGATTTTACGTTGATTCACAGGATTGTCCTCCCAAAGGAAATAATAATTTAGGAAGGGAAGCGTGTGTTTTATTTTGAATAAAGTTCATTTTTTTCCCCTTTGTTTGTATCTTATCTAATCTTGAACAATTGACATACGAACCACAGTTGTAATTGGCTTTAAGACTTAAGACGGAGTTTATTTTGTCGGTTAAGATGTATGATTTTCCGTAGTATTTCATTTTTGAATGGCATTTAAAAAAGAGTAACATAATTACTGAAAAGATAGTTACATTATTGTTAATATTCGTTCGTTTTTAATTGAACACTCTTTTTTAAATCTTTTTAAAGACAATCTTAAGTAAAAATTAAGAAACTGTTTCTTCTATTTTAAAAAAGGATCTTTATAATGAGGAAAAGATTAGAAAATATTTAGGGAGAGTATTGTACAATGGAAATAAAGATGACGAAAGAACAACAGAAAGCTGCAGAAATAGAATTATTCATAAAAACACATGGTAAAGCATTACTTAATTATATATATTCGATGATGAAAAAATGGGAGGTAGCGGAGGATATCTATCAGGAAACATTATTATCTGCTTTTATCAGCTATGATTCCTTCGAGTATCGATCTTCATTTAAAAACTGGTTATTCAAAATCGCATCAAATAAATGTAAAGATGAATGGAAAAAACAAAATGTGCAACAACGGTTAATAGAGGGGAAACAAGAGTCTATTGAACAAATCGTCATGCAGGATGAAACTGAAAAAACGGTAATGGAAAAAAGTTTACAGGAAGAGCTAATGAAAAAAATTGACGAACTTCCAAATAAATATCAGCAATCTTTAATGTTATATTACTTTCATGATTATAGTATGAAAGATATTTCGACAAAAACAGCGTTGCCTTTATCAACGGTAAAAACCCATTTAAAAAGAGGAAAAGAACGTTTACGCAGAAAAGTTGTTGGAATTTATTAAATTGTTAAAGGCAATAATCGTAGGAGTTGTTAAATGAAAAAGCAAAGCAGAAAATCGATTAGGAAACAAAAGAATGAACGATATACCTTTTGGGATTTCATTTTGGATCTTTTATTTTGGATACCTGAACTATTATTCTGGCCATTTCGGATTTTACTTCGTTTAGTGAAGCATCTTTGGGACTATTTTTAATATGAAAAGGGCTTGCAAATAATTTTGAAAACTTTTAAAATAAGGGTAACTATTGATTAAGGAGGTGGGGAAGAGATGAGTAACACCGTTTTTGTTCGCGGGCAATTATTAGATTTTATGTATATTTGCCGTGCGATTTTTCATGTTCAAGCTGCTAACGGGATCAGTCTGCCCATTTTTAGCAACTTCATATGGAAAAAACGGTGAGAAATCTCTATACCCACTATAACTTAAATTCGGTTCGGTTTAGGAGAGGGCTCTAGCTCTCTCTATTTTTTTAACCAAATTAATTTATAACTTATTAGCCACGGGATCTCTTTCCTGTGGCTTTTTATTTTATGAACTTTACTAAATAAAAGATTGTTGCTTTCATCAAAATTAAAAACGCTGAGTGGATTGGAGCGGAAAGCAAGTGCCTGCAGCAGCGGAAAGGAACAGTCACGGTTGATCCACAAAAACAACTAACAAAAAGGATGATGATAAATGATTATTTGCAGTGTAAATAAAATTAGTAAATCCTATGGCGGAAATGTCATTTTTGAAGATATAAGTTTCGAAATCAAGGAAAAAGATCGAGTCGGATTAGTCGGCCGCAATGGCTGTGGAAAAACAACATTGATGAAACTTTTATCAGCCATCGAAACAGCAGATGAAGGGCAAATTCATTGGAAAAAAGGATATGAAATTGGCTACTTATCACAAATACCCGAGAGTCAACATGACCAAACAGTTAAAGAAGTATTAAAAACAAGTTTTCAATCATTAGTAGAAATAGAAATGAAAATGAAAAGCCTTGAAGAAAAAATGGCGCAAGAAAGCAGGGACGCTGACATACAGAAATATGGGGATCTCCAAGACCAATTTATTCGAGAAGGCGGCTACGAAATGGAGGTGAACTTGGAGCGAGTTGCAAATGGATTACAAATCACATCATTACTCCCGCAAAAGTTTTCCGATTTAAGTGGAGGAGAAAAGACAAAAGTGGGACTTGGAAAAATATTATTGAAAAATCCTAATTTACTTCTGCTTGATGAGCCGACGAACCATCTGGATTTACAAGCAATTGAGTGGCTGGGAGACTATTTAAAAGACTATCCAGGCACCGTCGTTGTCATATCCCATGATCGATATTTTTTAGATGAAATTGTAAATAGAATTGTTGACTTAGAAGATGGGGAAGTTCACCTTTACAAAACGAATTTCTCGGGATTTGTCAAAGAAAAAGAAGAACGGTTATTACAGGAATTCCATGCTTATCAAGAACAACAGAAAAAAATTAAAAAAATGATGGAGGCAATCAAACGGTTAAGGGAGTGGGCCAATCGAGCAAATCCGCCAAATGAAGGATTGCATAAACGAGCCCGCAATATGGAACGAGCATTAGAGCGGATGGAAAAAATCAATCGTCCCATTCTCGAAAGAAAAAAAATAAATGTTGATTTTGAAGCGGTCCATCGAAGTGGGAAAGATGTTGTAAAACTAGTTGAAGTTTCAAAATCTTTTTCCGATAAACCCCTATTTCAACACGTAAATATGCATATCCAATACCTTGATCGAGTTGCCATTATAGGTGAAAACGGAACAGGAAAATCAACTTTATTGAAAATAATGCTCGGACAAATTTCACCCGATACGGGAGAGGTTGCTCTTGGCAGTAATTTAAAAATTGGCTACTTATCACAGCAAGCCTTTAGTCAAACAACTGATACTTCTGTTATTGATACGTTTCGAAATGAGATAAGTGTAACTGAAGGTGAGGCAAGGCATATTTTAGCTAAATTTCTTTTTTACGGTCATTCTGTTTTTCGAAAGGTAAATCAATTAAGTGGTGGTGAAAGGATGAGATTACGATTGGCACAGCTTATGTATCAAGATATCAACTTCCTCATTCTTGATGAGCCGACGAACCATTTAGATATTGATTCGAGAGAAGTATTGGAGGAAGCCCTCGATGAATTTAACGGAACGATTTTAGCCGTAACCCATGACCGTTATTTCCTTAATCGCCTCTTTAAAAAAATATATTGGATAGAAGATGGAGCTGTTCATTTGTTTAATGGTGATTATAGCTGGGCGAAGGAGAAAATGAGTGAATTGCGACAAAAAAGAGTGCTTCCAGTAAAAGCTGAAAATGTATCAAAGAAAAAGGAAGAGAACGTTTCAGTGGAAGAGCTAGAAGGAAAAATAGAAACAATTGAATCACAACTTGAAGGGATTACAACACAAATAAAGTCAACGATAAAGTTGGATCATCTTCAGGAATTAACTGCTAAACAAAGGAGTCTCGAAAGTATGAGGGAGGAGATATATGAAAAGTTAGCCCAAATAATCGATTGAAATTGAAACTTTACATGGTAGACAGACGTCTTTATAAAGAGAAGAAAAAAATAAACTGCATATCAATTGATATGCAGTTTATTACAAATTTTTATTTTAATCTCTTTGCTCCAACATATCTTGTTTTCCAATAATATGATTTAAGGTTGTCAATTTTAACTCCTTTTGACACCGAATGGATGACTTTGTTCTTACCAATATAAATCGCTACATGGGAAATGCTGCGCCCATTTGTTTTGAAAAATATTAAATCACCGGGTTTTAATTTAGACTTCTTAACTTTTGATCCCTTTTTGTACATAGCCGAAGATGAATGTGGTAGTTTCTTCCCGTTCTTTTTAAAAGAATAGTAGACAAATCCTGAACAGTCGAACCCTTTTGGTGTAACGCCGCCCCATTTATATGGTGTTCCTATATGTTTTTTCGCTTCTTTTATTACATTTTTTGCAGAAAAGGCTGCACTAGATTGAACTGGTAGAAAAAGTGTAATTCCGATAATCATTGCTGCTAATAGGGATGCGATACGTTTCATTAAAAGGGCCACCTCATAGTCAAAGTTTTCTAGTAATTTAAATATAACAGAAACTTGTCGAAATTTTTTTTACAGTTGGTTTAAACAAATGTTACAACAATATTACAAAATTAGACCTTTTTCATGAGGTTTCATCCATTATTTGGATTATTATAGGGTTTATTCGGCCGATAGAAAAGTAATTTTGGATTAGAAGCGCAATTTTTATATAATATAAAGGGACTATGTCAATTTTGAAAGGAAAGATAAAATGATAGTAAGAAACGAAAAAGATGTAGAGGGCTTGAAGAAAATCGGGAAAATTGTTGCTCTAATTCGTGATGAATTAAAAAACCTCACGAAACCGGGTGTGACAACAAAGGAATTAGATGAACGGGCAGGCCAACTATTTGCAGAAAATGACGCGATTTCGGGACCAAAAGGGGAGTATAATTTTCCCGGATATACATGTATTAGTGTAAATGATGAAGTGGCACATGGTATTCCGAGTGATCGCGTCATTGCAGAGGGGGACCTTGTTAATATTGATGTATCTGGTTCATGGAATGGCTATTATGCAGATACAGGAATCTCATTTGTTGTTGGACAATCAACCCCCGAATTAGATGCATTATGTGAGTGTGCCCAAAAAGCCTTTGATAAGGGCTTGGAGAAAATTAAAGCAGGGACGAAGCAAAATCAAATTGGAAAAGCGGTTATGAATGAGGCAAAAAGAAATGGTTTTTCAGTAATCATGAATTTAACGGGACATGGAGTAGGAAGGGCTCTCCATGAAAAACCTGATTATATAATGAACTACTATGAACCTTGGGATAATGACCTATTAAAGGATGGAATGGTGATTGCCTTTGAACCTTTCATCTCAACTGGAGCAGAAGAAGTAGTAGAAATGGACGATGGCTGGACATATAAAACACCTGATGGAAGCCTAGTTGCACAAGTGGAACATACGGTCATTGTAACAAAGGATAAACCGATTGTTATTACTTTATAAAATGGAAAAAAGGGGAAACTCAGCGTTTCCCTTTTTTCTATGATTCAATGTTTGCTTTTGTATGAAAGCTGCTGATTTTAATTGTTTTATGGAGACGATGGGCCATCCACCCGGCAAATAAAGAAAGAAAGACATCCTTTGGCAATGGTGGAGCCATCCACAACCATGCCATTTTATATGTAAATCCGTCCGGGGCAGCCGCCCATAATTTATACGCGAAATACATCCAATTTGTTCCGAAAAGATAGTTTATTACTAAACCAATCATTGAAGCGATAAAATAAGTAAATAATTGCTGATTTTTTTCTACTATTTTTCCAACAACATAACTTAAAATAATAAATGAAAGAATAAAACCGAATGTAGGACTGATAAGCACTCTAAAGCCGCTACTAAACTGTGCAAATACAGGTGCCCCAACCAATCCAACAACCGCATATACGATCATTGAGATTGATCCTAAACGACTGCCTAACATTGCCCCTGATAAAATTGCAAAAAAGGTCTGCAAAGTAATCGGAACCCCACCTATCACCATAAAAGGTACCAACGACGTAATATTCGCTCCAACCATCATAAAAGCGACAAACAATCCTACATAACAAATATCAATTGCCCGAAATTTCATACACATCCCCCTTTCATATAACTTAGAATAATAGAATTAAACATTATATGTCAACCTAAAAATAAATTAAGTTAACATAAACACCCTTTATCACATTCGAAGACTCACCTTTTCACTTATGAAGAATACAATAATCGGGTAAATGCCTATAAAAAGAGGTGAAAAGGATGAATCCGTATTCGCGGTTTCCGTATGAACCGTTCTATATACGAAGCAAAAAGCAGAAAACATCATTTCCGCCACAACATCAATCGAAGCAGCCAGGAATCGAAGGATTAATGAATCCGAAACCGATCGTGGATAATAAAAAATATAAAGCAGGAGGAAAACTAAAAAATAAAGTGGCCATTATTACGGGGGGAGATAGTGGCATCGGTTCAGCAGCTGCTATTGCTTTTGCAAAAGAGGGAGCAGATATTGTTATTCCATATTACTATCATTATGAAGATGAAGATGCTAACCGTACGAAAAGGAAGATCGAAAAGTTAGGAAGAAGATGCCTTCTAATTGTCGGTGATTTAACAGATGAAAATCACTGTAAACATGTAGTCGAACAAACGATTAAAACATTTGGTAAATTGGACATATTAGTTAATAACCATGGGGTTCAATTCCCGCAAAAAAGTCTATTAGACATCACAACCGAACAGTTGGATCGAACCTTTAAAACGAATATTTATAGCTTTTTCTATCTAACAAAAGCGGCTCTTCCATATTTAAAACAAAAAAGCACAATTATTAATACAGCCTCTGTAGTCGCCTATGAAGGTAACAAAACATTAATTGATTATTCCGCAACAAAAGGCGCCATTGTTAGCTTCACAAGAGCATTATCACAAAATCTTGCTAAAAAAGGAATAAGGGTCAATGCAGTTGCACCTGGTCCTATTTGGACGCCACTAATTCCATCAAGCTTTTCAGCGAAACAAGTGTCTAAGTTCGGTCTCGATGTACCAATGAAAAGGGCGGGACAGCCGTACGAACTTGCACCTGCCTACGTCTATTTAGCATCAGAGGATTCGAGTTATGTAACAGGTCAAGTCATCCATGTTAATGGGGGAATGATGGTAAGTTCGTAATCAAAATAGATTGGCAAGGTTGCTTTTTTCGCGACCTTGCAAAAACTTAAAACTGTATACCTATTAATCAATTGTTTACATAGGATTCATATTCCCTTAAAGATTCCTCGCTATGATGAACATGTAAGCTAATTCATATTCGAGGAGTGTTAAAAATGAAAAAAAGCACAGTGTTAAAAACGGCCCTTGCATTAACAGTTGCCACTACCCTTAGTATGAGTTCTTTTGCAAATGCAAAAGAGGCACCTAAGAAAACCGCAAAAAACGTCATTCTTTTTGTAGGTGATGGGATGGGATTAGCCCATCGAGATGCCATCCGTCTAGCATCTGTCGGAAATAAAGGGGATCTCGCTATGAATAAGATGCCATATGCAGGGCTAGTCCATACAAGTTCTACAACGACTGTAACTGATTCAGCCGCAGCTGCCACAGCTATGGCATCCGGTGTTAAAACGTATAACGGTGCTATAGGTGTAGACAAAAACAAAAAATCTGTGAAAACAATCCTAGAATTAGCGAAAGAATCGGGAAAATCTACAGGGCTTGTAACAACAAGCCAAATTACTGATGCCACTCCTGCGGCTTTCGGTGCACATGTTACCAATCGTTCTGCTCAAAGCGACATTGCCAAACAATACTTAGAAAAAAGTAAAGTGGATGTTTTATTAGGCGGTGGCGAGGACTATTGGTATCCTGCGGGAAATCCGGGTACATATCCGGACAAGCCAGCGAAGGATCCGACTGAACAAAGTAAAGGTACACAAGGAAATTTAGTCAAGAAAGCAAAAAAACTAGGGTACAATTATATAACGAATGAGAAAGAGCTGAAAAAGGCAAAAGGAAATAAGTTGTTAGGTCTCTTTGCTAATGAAGAAATGTTTGAGCAAAGACCAGAAGGTGAAGGGGATATTTACGATCCGGTTGTTTCATTACCAACAATGACAAAAAAGGCTATTGACACATTGTCTAAAAATAAAAAAGGTTTCTTCCTAATGGTAGAGGAGGAAGGGATTGATGAAATGGCCCATGAAAATAATGCGAAATTAATGTTAAAAGCAGGAAAACAATTAGATAAGTCAGTGGAAATTGCCAAACAGTTTGCAAAAAAACATCCGGATACATTAGTGCTTGTTGTCGCAGACCATGAATGTGGCGGTTTGGCAATCGAAGATGTGAATTCTTCAGATGAATCTGGTGATGGAATTTCAAAAGAAGATGGTCCGTTCAAAGTAGCAAATTCCAAAGATCAGTTTGTTATCGATTGGACAACCTCCGGTCATACAGCAGTTGATGTACCACTTACTGCAATGGGAAAAGGTGCAGAGTTATTTATCGGTTTTTATGAAAATACGCATATTTATGATGCGATGGTTCAAGCAATGGGGTTAAAGAAAAAAAGATAGACAGCTTTATCGTAAGAGTAGGGGATCAGAACCCTGCTCTTTTTTGTATCCATTAAAATTTTTAAAATATTATCTAGACTTGTCTCATATCCTTTAGTAGATGTCTTGTTATTAGACTGAGCTTTTTTGGATAGGAGAGACCGTATGAGTACGTTTTTTAAAGGAACGTTTCTGTTAGTTGTTGTTGCTTTTATTGGTGAATGTGTTGAATTTTTAATAAATATGGTGTTAGCAAATGAGCTTGGTGAAGTTGGAATGGGGTTGTATATGTCCATTTTGCCGGTTATTTTCTTTATCGTTGTGTTGGCAAGTATGGAACTACCCGTGTCGATTTCAAAATTCATTGCTGAAAAGGAAGAGAAATATCATTTTAGTATGCTTCAGCACGCCATCCGCTTTACCGTCCTTTTTACCATTGTATTAGTAATAGCCACCATTTTGGTATTGCCTATTCTCCCTGTATTTAATCATTATCATCCCTATATTCGGGCATTGGTCATCGTGATCATCCCGCTCGTATCCTTTTCATCAGTTGCTAGGGGATATTTTATGGGAGTACAGCATATGGGGAAAATTGCAACGGCCAACTTTTTACGTAGAATCGTTCAATTAGGCCTGCTTGTGATTATCTATAAATTATTTCAATTTGAATTAGATAAGGCCATTTTCATTGCATTATGCACATTGGTTGGCAGTGAGTTTATCGTTTTTCTTTATTTGATCCACACGTTTTTTCTCCAATTTAAGTTTTTTAAAAATAAAAACAATGCACGTTTAACGGGCAAATCGGTTAGAAAAAGTTTGATGTCTGTCTCCTTACCAACAACAGGAATGCGAATTTCACACTCCATTACACATGCGATTCAGCCCTTTTTAATCAAAGCTGCATTAATGAAAGCGGGATTTTCGGGAACGATGGCAATTGAGCATTTTGGGTTATTAACTGGTGTGGCATTTAGTATCGGTTTCTTCCCGGCATTTATTGCTCACTCGTTATCAACTGTTCTCATCCCTACAGTATCTGAAGCGTATGCAAAAAAAGACTTCGAAAAACTTCGCAAACTTTTACAGCAAGTCATTCTAATGACGAGTATTTATGGAATACCTGCAATTATTATTTTTCATATTTTTGCCGAGCCACTTACCCATATGTTTTTTGATTCTGATATTGCACCACTTTATTTACAATTACTATGGCCATATTTTTTGTTTCACTTTTTTGCGATTCCGATGCAAGCGATTTTGATTGGTATCGGTCTGATAAAGGACACGCTCCTCCATTTTCTATGGTCAACAGTTATAATGTTCGTGATGATGTATATCCTCGGTTCGAATCAGCAATTTAATATGACAGGAATTATTCTTGGCATGAATACGGGTGCCTTACTCATTATGCTTATGCATTATGTAACGATATGTAAAAAAATTGGAGTAACATTATTATTCAGAAAGCCGGTAAAGCATTCATACTAGCATCGAAAACTGTTTATCTAGTAATTAAATAATTCTAATAACTCGCCATCCGAGTGACGTGGCGAGTTTTCTTAAAGACGTTCATATTTATAGATGGAAACGCCTTCATATACAAGTTAAAATAAAGATAATATCATTAGAGCGGCTAAAGGGGTGAGGAAATGGGCCGTAAAGAAGAAATTTTTCATTTTTTGCAAACAACAAAAGAAAGTTATTCCGCTCAAGAAGTTGCTGAAAAATTTCAATTAGATCGAACAAATGTCAGCAGGTATTTAAATGAACTATATAAAGAAAAGAAGATTGAAAAAGGTAACGGAAAACCAATTAAGTATCGAATCCCTTCGATTCTTCACAACTATCCCTTTCGACGTTTAATTGGGGCGGATGGAAGTTTGAAAGTGGCATTTCAACAGGCACAGGCGGCTATCTTATACCCGCCTAGAGGATTGCATACACTCATTTTAGGGAAGACGGGAACAGGAAAATCACTATTCGCCGAGTGTATGTATGAATACGCAAAGGACTCAAAGGTTATCCGGGAAAATGCTCCGTTTATTACATTTAACTGTGCGGATTATTCGCAAAATCCGCAGCTTTTATATGGGCATATTTTTGGAATAAAAAAAGGTGCATTTACAGGAGCGGATATTGATCGTCCTGGATTGCTTGAAAAATGTGATCACGGAATTTTATTTCTGGACGAAATTCACCGTCTTCCACATGAAGGTCAAGAAATGCTGTTCACATTTATTGATAAAGGTGAGTTTCGCAGATTAGGGGAGACCGAATCGTTAAGAAAAGCTTCTGTTCAAATTATCGGTGCAACGACGGAGATTCCGGAGTCATTTTTACTTGAAACATTTACTAGAAGAATTCCGATGACAATTACTCTTCCTCCACTAAAGGATAGAAGGATGGAGGAAAGATACGAGCTAATCGAATATTTTCTTATACAAGAATCGAAACGACTGAATGAGACCGTGTATGTTGATCGAAGAGCACTTAGTGCATTATTGCTTTATCATACGAGTGCGAATATTGGTCAGCTTCAACGTGATTTGAAACTAGCATGTGCGAAAGCATTCCTTAACTATAAATCTCTTCAAATACAATACCTACATATTACACAAATGGATTTGCCAGTCCACGTTCAAAAAGGGCTGCTTGATACGAAAGAATTTCGGGAAAAAATGAACAAGCTAATTGGCAGTGATCAAGAGATATTCAAGTTTCATGAGCGGAAGAATATGGAGGAAACCGTAGAGAGAGAAGATAGTTTTAGTTTATATGATGTTATAGAACGTAAGCTTCACAATTTGCATCAAGATGGAAGAAGTGAAGCAGAAATACAAAAGGAAATTCTAGTAGATATTAATCAATATTTCAATCAATACTTAGACCAACTTCCCGTCAGTAATGTAAACGAAGTAGTAAATGAATATATTTGGGGAGTGACAGAAAGGATCTATCAATTTGCGGAACAAGAATTGAAACGAACATTTAGCAAAAAAATGAAATTTGCTTTTGCCCTTCATTTACAAGGGACGATTGACAGGATTCGGCAAAATTCAGCGATTTACCATCCGAATTTAAATGAAATCCGCAAAAAATATTCGATGGAATTTAAGATTTCGATTGAAATTGCGCAAATGATTGAACAAGAATTGAATGTAGAAATCCCACTTGATGAAATTGGCTATATTACGATGTTTTTGGCATCAGATGTTGAAGAAAATATGTACCATCAAGAGCAACTCGTAGGCATTATTGTAATGATGCATGGGAAGTCGACTGCTACAAGCATGCTGCAAACTGTTCAAGAACTACTAGGAGTGCAGCAAGGAAAGGCTCTTGATATGCCGTTATCAATGGAAGTCGGCGAAATGTATGAACGTGTTAAAAATGCCGTGAAAAATATGAACTATTCAAAAGGTATTCTGTTTCTTGTTGATATGGGGTCACTTTCTTCGTTTGGAAATTTAATTTTTGAAGAAACAGGTGTGAGAACGAGGACGATTTCAATGACGAGCACACCGGTCGTAATGGAGGCTGTTCGCAAAGCATCATTAGGGAGAAGTTTAGATGATATTTACCAAAGTTGTTTGCAGTTGTTCGACTATCAGTCTAGCACAATTAAATCCCGTGGAAAATCATTAAAGAAAGCGATTATTACAGCCTGCTTTACAGGGGAAGGGGTCGCCCTTAAATTAAAAGCGAAGCTAAAGAGCCTTATTGGAAATAGGGATATCGAGCTGTTGTCTTTACAATTTTTAAACCGTCAGGCATTTACGGAAAAAATCGCACAAATCACTGAACAATACGATATTTTAGCCATTGTTGGTACCGTTCACTTTCAATATGATGATATTCCATTTTATTCAGCGATTGATATTTTTCAAACAAACTCTTTTGTGGAGATTGAAGGGTTAATAAAGGATGATGAACCCTTTTTGAAAATGGCACAATCCCTTGAAGGACATATTAAAACGATTCCATCGATCAAGCAATTAATTCAAAGAATCCGACATCTTATGCATGAGATTGAACGAAAATTAAATGTTATTCTTGAAGATGGGGTAGATAAGGGAATTATTATCCATCTTATCTTTCTAATTGAAAATATGAAATTGAATCAGCCAGTACGAAAGTTTCACGAGTTTGAACAATTTCGAAAAAAGTATGCTCGTGAAATGAGTGTGATAAAGGAAACCATGGCTAGTCTTGAAAAGGAATATCATTTTATTTTATCTAAATCTGAAATCGCTTACTTGTGTCAAATGTTTATGGAGAATCGTAAATAATGAGTGTAATTAGAAAACGCAAGTGTGTAAATTGAATTACATACTTGTGTTTTTGTTTAGGGGAGGAATACGTGTCTAGCTCCAGCGCCTATCGACTAGAAAACTTCAGGACTTTTCCCTACGATAAGTCAACATCGATTCGCCTTTCAGGCTCATCGTGTTTCCTTTATCTCAGTCAAAGTCCCTCCAGTTTTTACGTCGATGAGCAAGGCGCTTTCGCTTTTCTATGTTGGCACGTTTCTTGCATATATAGATTATAGGAGGTGAAAGCGCTCTCTATAGTCTGAATAACAATTAATTGTAGTTGATAAGGGGAGAAAAGAAATGAAAAAAATTATGTTAGTTTGTTCAGCGGGAATGTCTACAAGTTTATTAGTAACAAAGATGGAAAAGGCGGCGGAACAAAGGGGAGAAGAAATTAAAATTTTTGCAGTAGCAGAAGCTGAGGCTCGAAACCATTTTGAAGAGATTGATATTTTACTATTAGGTCCACAAGTACGATTTTTAAAGGGGAAACTAGAGAAGCAGCTTGCTGGTAAAGGAATCCCGGTGCAAGTTATCGATAGTATGGATTATGGAACGATGAATGGGGAAGCCGTTTTAGGTAAAGCGTTGCAATCGCTTGACGGATAGGAAAAAAGGGGGAAATTATAATGAATAAAATAATAGGGGTATTAGAAAAAAATTTTGTTCCTTTTGCAGGTCGGATAGGAGCGCAAAGGCACTTAGTTGCGATTCGTGATGGCTTTGTGACGATTATGCCATTAATGATTCTTGGATCATTTGCAACATTGATTAACGCATTGCCAATAGATGCTTATCAAAGCTTTATGAAATCTGTTTTCGGTGAAAATTGGACGATGTTTGGCGGAGTATTATGGCAAGGAACATTTGCGATTGTATCACTGCTTGTTGCGTTTACGATTGCCTACAGCTTGGCAAAATCTTATGATAAAGATGGACTTTCATCAGGGGTTGTTTCGATTGCAGCATTGCTCTCAATCATGGCAACTACGAAAGATGGTGGATTTCCGCTTTCATGGGCAAGTGCTACAGGTCTTTTCGTTGCAATTTTTGTCGCGTTAGTGTCAACTGAAATATTTACTAGATTACTAGGAAATTCTAAATTGAATATTAAGATGCCTGATGGGGTGCCACCAGCTGTTTCAAAATCATTTGCTGCTCTTTTACCAGCAATGATTACGTTGACGATTTTCGGTCTTATTAAAGTTATTACAGTTAAATTAGGGATTCCTGACTTACATCAAGCATTATATGATTTATTACAAGCACCGATTGCAAAATTAGCCAATACATTATGGTCCGCCATTGTCATTGCGATTGTGAACCATTTCTTATGGTTCTTTGGTCTCCACGGCTCAAATATTTTAGAACCATTAATGCAAGCGGTTTATTTACCGGCTATTAATGAAAATATTGCTGCATTAAAAGCAGGTGCGGAAATACCGAACATTGTTACGAAATCATTTTTTGACGGGTTTGTTTATTTAGGAGGGTCGGGAGCAACGATTGGACTGTTAATTGCCATCTTAATTTCCGGACGTAAACATAAGCAATATAAAGATTTGTCGAAGTTATCCGTAGCTCCGGGATTATTCAATATTAATGAACCAGTTGTATTTGGATTGCCAATTGTATTAAATCCAATTTTGTTTATTCCATTTATTTTAACTCCATTAGTCTTAACCATTCTAAGTTATTTGGCGATTGCTACAGGCATTGTCCCTAAAACTGTTGTCTTGCTTCCATGGACGACACCGCCTATTATTGGTGGAGTAGTTGCGACAGCTTCATGGAAAGGCGGAGTTTTGGCAGCAATTAATTTGGTCATTTCAATCATTATTTACATTCCATTTATTAAAATGGCTGAGCGTGCATTTCTGAAAAAAGAAAACGAACAATTACATGCCGATCCGATTCAACGAGCGAAATAGTCAGCAAAGGAGAACATATAATGAACGTAGAAGAAATTGTCATGAAAATCATTACACATAGTGGAAATGCAAAAAGTGACGCAGTCGAAGCTATTCAAGCTGCAAAGGGAAAAGATATTGCAGCAGCAAATGAACTTATTGAGAAATCGGAAGCTGAATTATTACATGCCCATCACGTTCAAACATCATTAATCCAAAATGAAGCATGTGGAAATAAGGCCGAAGTCACCCTATTCCTTGTTCACGCACAAGACCACTTAATGAATGCGATTACATTTAAAGACCTTGCAAAAGAGTTTGTTGAGTTATACGAATCAATGAATAAATAATTTGATAGGTTGAGATGGACATATTGACCATCTCCCCCTATTTATTTTAAAAGGAGGGAAAAGTGTTGAGACAACTTGGTATATCTGTTTATCCGCAATATGGCACTGTAAAAGAACAAATCGATTATCTTGAAAAAGCAAGTTCTTATGGATTTACTCGAATGTTTACGTGTCTAATGTCTGCGAGTGAAGAAAAAGATTTACATACATTAAAGGTTTTATTAGCGAAGGCTAATGAATTAGGGTTTGAGATTATTGCCGATGTCAGTCCGAGTGTTTTTCAAGACCTTAACTTGTCATTTCGAGATTTAGGCTATTTTAAAGAGCTCGGTTTGTCCGGTTTACGACTCGACCTTGGATTTTCAGGTTTAGAGGAAAGCATCATGTCGTTAAATGAATATGGCTTGAAAATTGAGTTGAATATGAGCCAAGGTACAAACTACTTAGAGCAAATTTTATCGTATTCACCGAATAAGCATACTTTAATTGGCTGTCATAACTTTTATCCTCGCAAATATACAGGATTATCACGGGAACATTTTATCAAATGCTCAAAGCAGTATAAAGAACATGGGATTCGTACAGCTGCAATGATATCTTCAAGTCATGCAAAATATGGTCCTTGGCCAGTGCAAGAAGGACTTCCGACATTGGAGGAGCATCGCTATCTGCCAATTACCGTTCAAGCGAAAGATTTATATAATACAGGATTAATTGACGATTTAATTATTGGAAATTCCTTTGCTTCAGATGAAGAATTAAAACAACTATCCGAATTAAATCGCTATTTATTGGAGCTAAGTGTGGATTTTGTACCTAACGTTTCAGAACTAGAAAAGAAAATTGCCTTAGAAAAAATACATGTGAACCGCGGGGATGTTTCTGCCTATGTGATTCGCTCAACAGAAAGCCGCGTACAATATAAACAGGAATCTATCCCTGCTCACGATACACAATCAATTAAGCGTGGAAGTGTAACTATTGATAATGATCACTACGAGAGATATAAAGGTGAATTACATATCGCCTTACAAGAAATGGAGAATGAGGGAAAGACGAATACGATTGGATATATAGTTAAAGAAGAAACTTTCCTTTTAAATAAAATTAGACCGTGGCAGAAATTTAGGTTAGTTGAGAGAACGGAAAGATAGTTTTTGAACTCAATAGCATCCATTTTCCTTAAAGCGGTCCCATGGAATGAGAAAAGGATTTGTTAAGGTACCGGAAAAAAGAGAAGCGGTCCCATGGAATGAGGGAAAGATCTGTTAAAGTATCGGAAAGAATAGCGGCGGTCCCATGGAATGAGAGAAGGATATGTTAAGGTACCGGAAAGAGGAAAAGCGGTCTCATAAATTGAGGAAAAGCTCCGATAAGGGATCGGAATCACCAATTCAATCACATAGCGATTCAAAAGGGAACCACTGAAATTTTTGGTTTCCTTTTTCGCATGCTTTGTTATCAGAAAACAAAAGAAAATGTTTAGACAATTTAGAATTAACTATTGAATTAATGAAAACGCTATCATATAATGAAATTTGTAATATATGAAACTGTATTTCATATAATGAAATGCAGGGAATTGAATATGGAAAGAGGGGAATCGGATGTCTTCTTTAGTTTCCAAACGGGTTCAAGGTTTGCCGCCTTATTTATTTTCCGTCATTGACGAAAAAAAGAAACGGTTGCAAGAAAAAGGGGTAGACGTCATTGATTTAGGCATTGGCGCACCTGATTTACCGACACCGAATTTTATTGTTGAGCGGTTAATTAAGGAATTACAGGATACACAGAACTTTAAATACTCCGGTTATTCCGGAAGCCAAGAATTCCGAGAGGCAGTTGCTGCCTTTTATAAAAAACAATATGATGTGGAATTAGATCCTAATACCGAAGTTCTTACTTTAATCGGTTCGAAGGAAGGGATTGCCCATGTCATTCCAGCGATGATTGACAATGGAGATGCCGTTCTGATTCCAGATCCCGGTTATCCTGTTTATCGAACTGCTACGTACTTAGCAGGAGGAGAATGTATTGATTTGCCGCTTGATCCAAAGAATCAATATCGTCCGATTTTTTCTCAGCTTTCACAATCGATTTGTGAAAAAGCGAAGCTCATGTTCTTAAACTATCCAGGAAATCCTACAGCCGCAACTGTTGAATTAGATGTATTCGAAGAAGCAGTTGCCTTCGCAAAACAACACCAAATAGGTGTCATCCACGACTCTGCATACGGATTAGTTACGTTTGATTCATTTAAAGCCCCAAGTATTTTACAAATTGACGGTGCAAAAGATTTTGCCGTTGAATTCGGATCCCTATCAAAAAGCTTTAATATGACAGGCTGGAGAATTGGCTATGTCGTCGGGAATCGAGAAATTATTCGTGCCTTATCAAAGGTAAAAAGCAATTGTGACACAAGTCAATTTTTACCCATTCAAAAAGCAGCTGCAGAAGCGCTAAACAGTGATTACAAAACTGTTGAACAGAATAATGCTGTGTATAACGAACGCTTAGAAAAAATGTTGGATGCCTTAAAGGATATCGGTATTCATGTAGAAAAACCAAAAGGCTCGTTTTTCATTTGGGCACCTGTGCCAACTGGATTCACCTCGCAGCAATTTGCTGAAAAAGTGTTGGAAGAAGCGGGCGTCATCATTACACCGGGAAATGCCTTTGGCCCATCCGGTGAAGGATATTTTCGCATTTCTTTATCTGTCCCAACTGAACGATTAGATGAAGCGGTAAAAAGAATAAAATCTCTGAATCTAGAGGTGACAAAACATGTCCCAAATCATTGAAAAAGAACAGAAGAAACGAGTCATGACTGGGGCAAAGGCGATTATTGAGTGCATGAAAATTGAAGAGGTATCGAAGGTTTTTTGTGTACCTGGAGAGAGCTATTTACCGGTATTGGATGCAATTTATGATGAGCCGACGATCGATTTAATTTCTGCAAGACATGAAGGCGGTGCCTCCTTTATGGCGGAAGGGTATGCAAAAGCAACACGAAAACCAGGTGTTGTCATGGCTACTCGTGGTGTTGGCGGTGCAAATTTAGCAATCGGGGTCCATACTGCCTATCAAGATTCTACACCAATGGTCGTTTTTCTTGGTCAAGTTCATAGTAAATTTCGCGGTCGTGAAGGGTTTCAAGAAGTGGATTTAGACCAGTTTTTCGGCCATATAGCAAAATGGACGGTTGAGATTAAAGATGCCGAACGGGTGCCCGAACTTGTCCAGCGTGCTTTCCGCATCGCACAAACAGGTCGCCCCGGACCGGTGGTTATTTCATTGCCCGAAGATATGTTGAAAGTTGAAAGTGAAATGTCATTTGGTCCAAAAGTGAAAATTCCAAGGCCATCTCCGTCTGGAGAAGAGGTTAAGGAAGTTGAAGAAATTTTAGAAAGGGCTAAAAATCCACTTATTATTGCTGGTGGAGGGGTGATCCATTCAAATGGGGAACAGGCGCTGATCGATTTTGCTGAAAAATTCCATTTACCTGTTATAGCAGCATTTCGAAGACATGATGTGTTTCCAAATAAACATCCCTTATATGTCGGTCATCTAGGGTTAGGAACTGCAAAAGGAGTTCTCGAAACAACGAAGGAAGCCGACGTTATTATCGCGATAGGAACAAGACTTTCTGAAGTGACAACACAAGACTACACATTACTCTCCAAAGATCAAACATTAATTCATATTGATATTGATGCAGATATGCTAGGAAATGTTTATCCACCCGACATTGGGATTGTCGCAGATGCAAGAAAGACTTTACTTGCTTGCATGAATGTAACTGTCCAACCAAATTGGCAACAGTGGGTAAATAAACGTCGCCAAACTTATGAAAAGGCATCCAAGTTAACAATTAATCACCACAATGGGAAGCTAACGAATTTTGATGTGATAGCATTACTGCAAAAACATCTTCCGGATAACGCAATCATCACCAATGATGCAGGGAATTTTGCTGGCTGGCTCCATTCTTATTTTCAATTTCAGAAGGAAAAAACGTATGTTGGTCCAACATCAGGAGCGATGGGGTATGGACTGCCTGCTGCGATTGGTGTGAAATTGGCAAAACCCGATCGAACCGTTGTTTCTTTATCCGGTGATGGCGGAATGATGATGACCGTTCAAGAGTTGGAAACAGCGTCACGTTACCAAATTCCGGTCATTAGTCTCGTGTTTAACAATCAAATGTATGGAACGATTCGTATGCATCAAGAAATGCACTATCCAAATAAAATTAGTGGAACGGATTTAGGACAGATCGATTTTATTGGGCTTGCTCATTCCTTGAATGCAAATGGAGTAAAAGTGGATACAAGAAATGAGTTTGAACTGGCATTAAAAGAAGCGATGACGAGCAAAATCCCTACGGTCATTGAAATTGAAATGGATCGAGAACAAATTTCAACGTCTAAAACGATCGAGCAAATTCGAAACAACTCATAAAGGAGAGATTCTATAATGTCTAATGCAGTTATTAGTGGAGAAAAGGTAGTAAATTATATTAACGGTGAATGGACGGTTCCAGTAAAAGAAAAGTATGCGGCTATCATTAATCCGGCAACCGGTGAAGCAATCGGTGACATTCTTCTATCATCGAAAGAAGATGTAGATCGTGCAGTAGAAGCTGCGAAAAAGGCACAAAAGAAGTGGGCATTAGTTCCAGCACCGCAACGTGCAGAGCTTTTATATCGGGTAGGCTTGATTATGAAGGAAAGAAAAGAGGAGTTAGCCCGCATTTTAACCCAAGAAATGGGGAAAGTGATCGAAGAAGCACGCGGGGAAGTGCAAGAGGGAATTGACATGGCGTTTTATATGGCTGGTGAAGGAAGACGATTATTCGGAAATACGACACCTTCAGAATTAAAGGATAAATTCGCTATGAGTATTCGTGTACCGGTTGGTATCGTTGGAATTATTACTCCATGGAATTTCCCAATTGCGATTGCAACATGGAAGTCATTTCCCGCAATTGTTGGTGGAAATGCGGTGGTGTGGAAACCGGCAACGGAAACGCCATTAATGGCAAGAGAATTAGTCAAAATATTTGAAGAGGCGGGTCTGCCTAAAGGAGTGATTAATCTCGTTTGCGGTTCAGGATCCCAAGTAGGAAATGCAATCGTTGAGCATCCCGATATAGATGTCATTTCGTTTACAGGTTCGAATGAAGTCGGTCGCACAATTGCTGAAACATGTGGAAGACTTTTAAAGCGTGTATCACTTGAAATGGGCGGAAAAAATGCGGTCATCGTGATGGATGATGCGGACTTAACACTTGCTGTTGAAGGCATCTTGTGGAGTGCTTTCGGAACGAGCGGACAAAGATGTACAGCATGCAGCAGGGTCATCGTTCACGAAAGTGTGAAAGAGCAATTAGAAGAACGACTTTTAGTAGCAATGGAAAAACTAACTCTTGGTAATGGGTTAGATGAGAGTGTCAAAGTTGGCCCTGTTATTAATGGAAATGCACTGCAAAAAATTCATAAGTATGTAGGAATTGGTAAGGATGAAGGTGCGAAGTTATTAGCAGGCGGATCCATTGTTAAACATGAAGAGTACACAAACGGTTATTATTACGAGCCGACACTATTTACAGATGTCAAACCTGATATGAGAATTGCACAAGAGGAAATCTTCGGACCTGTCGTTTCGATTATTCCTGTAAAAAGCTTTGAGGAAGCAATCGAGGTTAATAATGGAGTTACATATGGATTATCCAGCTCCATTTTTACAAGAGATGTAAATCGCGTGTTCGCTGCACAGCGTGATCTGGATACAGGAATTGTCTATGTGAATGCGGGTACAACGGGTGCTGAAATACACTTGCCATTTGGTGGAACGAAAGGCACTGGAAATGGTCATCGAGATTCCGGCGTTCAAGCACTTGACGTATTTACAGAGTGGAAAAGTGTGTATGTGGATTATAGTGGAAAATTGCAACGTGCACAAATAGATGTGGAATAATTTTGTCTATTGATAATCGATACGAACATACTAGGGAGGAATGTATATGAAAATTGCGGTTCTTGGAGCAGGACTTATGGGGAAAGAAGCAACTAGAGATTTAGTGAATAGTGCAGGGGTTGAGAAAGTTACATTAGCAGATGTTGATGTAAACAGAGCGGAAGCCGTTTGTCAGCAACTGAACTCTACGAAACTATCAACAGCTTATTTAGATGCGACGAATCAAGATCAATTAACAAATTTTATTCGGGATTATGATGTTATAATTAATGCCCTTTTTTATACTTTTAACGAAAGGGTCGCAAGGGCTGCCATCGATGCAGGGGTTAACTGTGTCGATTTAGGCGGACATATTGGTCATGCAACAGATCATGTACTTGCCATGAATGAAGAGGCAAAAAATGCAGGCGTTACCTTAATACCGGATTTAGGGGTCGCACCAGGAATGATCAATATTCTTTCAGGTTACGGTGCCAGCCAGTTAGATGAGGTTAAATCAATTAAAATATATGTAGGTGGGATACCGGTTGTACCGGAGCCTCCATTAGAATATAACCATGTTTTTTCAATGGAAGGTGTATTTGACCATTATACCGATCCATCGTTAGTTATCAGAAACGGTATAAAGCAAGAGGTTCCATCTTTATCGGAAATTGAAACGATCCATTTCGAGAGATTTGGTCCGCTTGAAGCCTTTCATACTGCCGGAGGAACATCAACACTGTCATTATCTTACCCGGATGTAGAGACACTTGAATATAAGACAATTCGTTATCGTGGGCATGCCGAGAAATTTCAATTACTTGTTGACTTGAATTTAACAAGAAATGACTACGAAGTTGAAGTGAATGGACAGAAAATCAAACCCCGTGATGTTCTTTTAAAAGCATTAGATCCGATAGTTGAGCTAGGTGACAAAGATGATGCCGTCCTTCTCCGCGTCATTGTTGAGGGGATAAAAGCTGGGGAAAAGAAAAAATATGAATATGAACTAATTACCTATAAGGATCGTGAAAATCAAGTAACAGCAATGGCTCGGGCAACCGCTAATACGATTTCGGTTGTTGCACAAATGATTGGCAGTGGATTAATTACTGAAAAAGGTGTCTTTGCGCCTGAAAAAATCGTTCCTGGTAAGGAATATATAAAGGAAATGGCGAAACGTGATGTAAATATTATTGATAAAAATGAAGAATCACGCTCAAATGTAACGGTTTAAAACGAATAGAGAATTCTTTCTCCCTCTATGCCATAGGGGGAGTATTTTCATACCTTGAGGAGTCGGAGCAAAGTGAATCAAAGTGTTATTAAAGCGTTAGGATTGTTGGATTTATTTACTGAAGAAGAACCAGAACTTAGCTTAAAAGAAGTTACAGAGCGCGTGCAATTGCCAAAACCAACCGTTTACCGACTGCTAACATCATTAGAATATTGCGGTTTTTTGACTAAAACGATGGATTCGGAGTATGACAAGCGTTATAAACTTGGCCTAAAGTTGATGGAACTAGGTCAATTAGTGTCAGAGCAGTTAGAGCTTAGAAAAGTGGCGCTTCCCTATATGAAAAAACTAGCAAATGAAATTAATGAGGTCGTCCATCTCGTCATTGTCAATCATGATGAGGCTGTATACATTGAGAAAGTAGAGAGCACCCATGCGGTAAGACTATACACTAGGATAGGAAAAAGATCCCCACTCTACTTAGGGTCAGGACCAAAATTATTACTAGCCTTCTTGCCTGATAAAAAAAGAAAAGAAATATTAGATACAGCAACTATTCGTCCTTTATATAAAAACCAGATCATAAATGAAATAGAAGAGATTAAAAGAAATGAGTTCGCCATTAGTTATGGTGAGCAGGATGAAGGAACTACAGGAATCTCCTTTCCTATTTATGACTATCATCGAAAGGTAATTGCCGCATTAGCTGTAAGTGGACCATCCTATCGTTTTGAAGGTGCACATCTTGAAATGATTAAGGAAACTACAAAGAAAAGTGCTAAAGAAATTTCTTCTGAAATGGGATATCGGTAGTTGAAAAATCTTTTATTTTTTTATCAGAATTGCTATATTGGTTAATAGTGAAAATAGCGGAAGAAGGTTACCGTTTTTGATAAAAACAATGTTAGCCAATATGGCAATTATCTTATTTATGCATCTTTGTATCCAACATCTTTACTTTACTTATGGACAAAAGAAAAAAAGGACAGCGATATTACATGTTATCATTGTCTCACTAACCGTCATCACATTATTTTATTTCCCGATACTAATAGAGAATCGTTTTCGCTTTGATCTAAGAGCAATACCTATTTCCTTTATTGGGATTATTCAAGGGCCATTATATGTTATCCCAGTGGTCATTATTTCTGCGATTGGAAGATTATCTTTTTAATGAAGAGATTTTGAAAACTAAACAAACAGAAAATAACAAAGCTTTCATAGCGATGCTTGATATTGATCAATTTATATCTTCGCCTCTAACCGGTACCATAGCATAACATTCCCTCTAGCTAAGGGACCGCTTCGCCTCTAACCGGTACCATAGTATAACTTTCACTCTAACCATGGGACCGCTGTGTTCCACATAGCCCTTAAATTCTACTCGTATTATAAAAATAACGGATTCCCTGTCCACAAAGGTTTTTTAATCCGGAAAGAAGATACTTTTTACATACCCAACTAAGTATAGTGATCCGGTTACTAATATAAATGTATTCCCTTTTGTATTTTCATAAATAGATTTGATTGTGTCTTCTAGATTCAGATTATACATATAGTTGTTAGTTTCAAATGTCTGGAATGCTTCTTCTATTTCTCTTCGACTAATATTCCGCTCAAGAAATGGATGTGGTGTAACGATGTATGTTGCATTGGCAATTTCAATCGCTTGAAGCATTCTTGCTATATCTTTATTAGATGAAATCGATAAAATAACGGTTGAAATCGGTAAACCAAGTGAATCGATATTTTTCTTTAAAGTTTTCATTTCCAATATGTTATGGGCGCCATCGAATAGAAACTTCACACCGTTTTTTTCAAGAATCTCCATTCGACAAGGGATGTGAACAGATTTAAGTGCACTATGAATCATGTATTCGTTAAATTCATAGCCGAGCCGGATGAAGGCTTCAATTACGGCTAAAGCATTGCTCGCATTTTGTACTTGATGCGTTCCTATAAGTGATAAATCAATATTCTCTAATAAAAGATGTTCACTTTTGAAATGAAAGGTACTTCCTGTTTCATCCGCTTGTTTAATTAAATTTACGTAATCACGATTAAAAAAGAGGAATGCTGCCGGGTCATGTGCTTCAATTTTTAATAAGTAATTCCGTGCTTGTACATTATTCATGCCACAGATAACATATTTTGTAGAATCCTTAATAATACATGATTTATCAATAATAATTTCTTCAATCGTCGATCCGAGCAAATGGGAGTGGTCCAGTGTAATTTCGGTTAGTACCGCAATGATCGGGTCAAAAATATTAGACGGATCTGCTTTTCCACCGACACCATTTTCAAAGATAATTAGATCAATTCCTTTTCTTTGAAAAAATAGCAGAGCGATGACGATCATAACATGCATATGTCCAACTTCTTGCTCATAATGATAACCGCTTAGTTTCTTTTCTACTTCCAAAACAATTGCCGAAAATTCATCTTGTTCAATCATTTCACCATTGCACATAAATCGTTCTTCATACCGATTAAGATGTGGTCCCGTAAATAACCCATGGCGGTAGGAATGATAAGACAGGATGGAGGAAATAAAGTGAGCTGTACTTCCCTTACCGCAAGACCCAGTAATCTGAACAAGTTTGAAATCATGTGGACGAATTGAAAACAAATTCAGTAAATCCTGCATGATTTGATGGTGTAAGCCATTTGTTCGATTCATCGTACGAGTATTAAATTGTGAGAGATAGTTCAACGCGCGAAGGTAGTTTGTATTCCTCACTATGTAAAAACTCCTATATTTTAATAATAAAATTTTACCATAAGTCATGTGTTTCACAAGAATTGTTGATCAAAAAAAAAGACACCAACATCCTATTGGTGCCATTCCTCATTTTCTTTTGGTATGGGATCAATCCTGTACGCATCTTCCGGGTCTACTGCTAGTTTAAAAGAATAAATAAACAGCCAACACCCAAATCCTACAACTGTCACAAGAACACCAATCGTCGTTATCCATTCAAACATCATCTTCATCCCCTTTATTATAAAAGGTATGCGGACGCATGATTGAAATTTCATCTTTTTTCACTAATTATTCAAGTTTTTCTGTTCTACTTTCCCATTCTCTTTTTAATAGACCAAATAGGAGCATATCATGCCTTTTTCCATATCGGTGAATGAACTCACGATAACTTCCCTCTTGTTGGAAACCTAGCTTTTTATATAAGGAGATGGCTGATTGATTGTAATCAAAGACTGTTAGCTGAACACGGTTCAAATTTAGTTCGTAAAAGGCAAAGTCTAATGCAAGTTCCATGCTTTCATAGCCATATCCTTTTCCGCGATTGTTGTTATCTCCAATCGCGATGGAAATCCAACCAACCCCGTGATTCCATAAAATCCCGTCAATCTCAATATAACCTATGAAATTGTTCTTGTTCCGGGTTCGAATGGCAAACAGAAATTGTGTATTCGTATCCGTAAACTCCTCATACCAACTAGTTAGTTCTGACTTCGTTTTAGGTACAGCCGGCAATGCGTCGAAAAGTTGGGTAAAAGTTGTATTTTCAAACCAAGTAGTGATTGAAGTTAAATCGTCCTCAGTTAAAGCTGTTAATTTTATTGTTTCGCCAGTTAATAGGTTCATAGTTTTACCTCCGTTTGTATTCTTCTATGGGTATTCGATTGGAGGGGGAAGATTTCCTGCTTATTACCATAATGGGTAATGAGTTGTTCCGCAGATTAATTAGCGGGAGCAAGTTGGATTTAGAGGATTATTATGCATATTTTAGGAGATTACAAAAAGGGAATTTTATATAAATAAAAAGGATGTTTCCATCAGATTAATATTCCAACATGATTACACAAAAACAGCCCTTCTCATTTGAGAGGGCTAAAAATTTTTGTAATCATTGTTTTTCCGTCCGCTAAATATAAATATTCCCCAAAGAATAACAACTAATAAATTATAACCTCTAATCCATAGATGCTGCGAATCTATTATCATATTAACAAAAAACCCAGCAACAGTTAAAAACAATAGAATTCCCAGATAAATTTGATATTTTTTACTCATAACAACCCACTTCTAATAAATTTTTTTAAAAACTATTAAGACAAATGCTTTTGCAATATATTTAGCTATTGTTTTATTAAATCCGTATTTCTGAATAAAAAATTTTGTTAAAGCTTTCTTTATTGTACCATTGGATCTAGGCTGGCTTTGGTAGTTCTGAGGAAGTATTCTTCACATTAATGAGCTTAACGTATAAAAGGAAATCCCCGTCTATAAAGGCGGGGTTAACTTATGGCAGATTCGATTTTTGCCAGCACTCTCGGTAATTCTCGGTTTATTTGACGTCCACTAAACCGCATTACTTTCCATCCATGCTTCCGTAAATAAGCGTTTTTTCTGCGGTCATGTTTTTTTTGTTCCGGTGAGCTATGGTAATCCTTTCCGTCGCACTCAATCGCTAACCGAAGGCTAGGAACCGTTAAATCAATGCGATAGGGACCGCAATTAACTTGCGTGTGGACGTTGTAGCCTCTATATACCAACGCATCATATAAGCGCGCCTCAATATAACTTTCACATTTCGAACGCTGGATTTGTGCGTCAGATCGAACTGGCTGCACGGTTTTAAAGTTAATGGCAAACATAATTCCTAACAGAAGCAGCCCGAAAAATACGAGGTATTCTGCCGTCATTTATCGTACCTACTTTTATAAGTTTTAATCATATAAGTCAATTCGTCACGATCAATTAACTTTACGCGGTTATGCTTCGCTAATTCCTCAGCTGCTGGCGTAAAGTATTGATTAGTTACGACCATCGCACCGTCCGCTTTATAATATCTGATTGCTCCAACGACTTGCTGAATCGCTGCGACCCCAATACTGCTACTATAACGTTTAGCTTGTACCACATATTTTTTACGTTTCTTCTTAAGTATTAAATCTGCTCCGTAATCGCCGGATCCTTTAGTAACCACCACATTATATCCGATGCACGTGAATAGAGGAACAAGATACCTCTCGAAATCATAGCCGTCCATTTTGTCAACTTCGTATAGATCGACAATATGTGTAAAATTCTTCTTTCGTATGAAAAAATAATAATATCCGTAAGCAAGACCGGTAATCAATAATATAATAAATATCCATGAAAGCAGTCGTCTACCCTCTTCCGATTCAGTCAACCCGATAAAAATAATTAACCCTAATGCCACATATGTAGTACGTTGGTTCCACAGGTTCTTTTTTCTAGTCTTTGCTCTTGACATTATGCAAACAAACCTTTCGATGTTTTTAATAAGTTTAACCTAGGAGGATTCACTATAAACTATCCGGTTTGATTACGTAATATTTAAAAAAATTCGGGCTAATCCATAAATAATTTTAATAGACAAGAACGAATACTTTAATTTTCTTTGGATTATAATCCCTTTTAATAGTGTAAAATTCATAGGCAAAAAAATAAACCGTATCAAAGGAATAATCCACTGAATACGGTTCTTTAAAAGAGGTATACTTTTACACCCGTAAAACGGGGCTATTAACTAGCATAACGATTACCTCAATGTCCTATAAACGTTGTTATAACTTGGTATAACGGCCCCGAGAGGACTCGAACCTCCGACGCATGGTTTAGGAAACCAACGCTCTATCCGCTGAGCTACGGAGCCATGATATGAAGGCTTTTTTAATGTGCATTATATATTATAAAGGAATTAATAGTGTTTGAAAAGAAAATTATATTGTAATACTTTATTAATATTCATTGAATTGGAACAATAGGGATCTGATAAGATACCAAATCGAGTTTTAGCTGCATATTCATTTTACAAGTATCTATTTAAAAATGCATAAGCGAAGCACAGATACTTATGCATTTTACAATATCCCTATCCAAAATGTATAAGCAAAGAATAGATACTTATATATTTTACGATATTCCCATCTAAAATGTATAAGCAAAGCACAGAAACCTATACATTCTACAAGCACCCATCCAAAAATGTATAAGCAAAGCACAGATACTTATACATTTTACAAGCACCCATCCAAAAATGTATAAGCAAAGCACAGATACTTATACATTTTACAAGCACCCATCCAAAAATGTATAAGCAAAGCACAGAAACCTATACATTTTACAAGCATGCATCCAAAAATGTATAAGCGAAGCGCAGAAACCTATACATTTTACAAGCACCCATCCAAAAATGTATAAGCGAAGCAAAGGTACCTATACATTTTTCAATCATTCATCCAAAAATGTATAGGTAAAGAACAGATACCTATGCATTTTTCAAGCACTTTCCCAAAAAATAAACCGGGCATTTTAGCCCGGATTTTATAATTAAAAATATATGACCATGTTGATTAATAAGCTAAACTAAATAGTCCTTTAATATGTGATAAATAGCGGATGTTGCTTGCTTCTTTCATCATTGATGCTGGTAATCCTTTAAGTGGAGTTTGGTTTCCTCCGATAATAGCAACAGCATCTTTGCGTCCTAGGCTTGCAAGTGTACCAGAGTCAACTGGAGAGAATTCTTCTAGTTTTTTCCCTTCTAATGAAGCGAATACGTTGTAGCCAACAAGTTCGCCCATTTGCCATGCGTTTTGTGCAGTTGGTGCGTATGGACGACCATTTGGTGCCATTAATACGGCACTGTCGCCGACAACAAATACGTCAGGGTGGGAAACGGATTGAAGATGTTCATTCACAGTTGCACGGCCGCGGTTTACTTCAAGACCTGATTCGCCAACTAGTGGATTTCCTTGAACTCCGCCTGTCCAAACGAAAGTATTCGTTACAATTTTTTGTCCATCTTTAAGATCAACGGTGTTACCTTCTACATTTGTTACAGGCAGACCTGTAAGGAATTTAACGCCGCGTTTTTCTAAGCTAGTAGTTGCACGTTCAATTAAATGATCCGGCAATACTGGTAGAATTTTTGGACCTGCTTCAACAAGCATGATTTTAAGTTCTTTTGGATCGATGCCATATTTTTTAGCTAGGCCTGGAATTGTATCAACAATTTCACCAACTAGTTCAACACCAGTTAAGCCGCCGCCGCCAATAAGGATTGTAGCGTCTGCTTCATTTTGCGTTTTAGCATATTCTTGAAGGCGACCTTCAATATGTTTATGAATTTTATTGGCATCACTTGTTGATTTTAATACCATACTGTTTTCTTCAAGTCCCGGAATACCGAAATAAGAAGTAACACTTCCAAGGGCAACAACAAGTCTGTCATACTTTAGCATCGAACTATCAGCAAGTATTATTTCTTTTTTATCTACTGAAAAAGAAGTGACTTTAGAAATTTTAAGATCGATATCTTTTCCTTTGAAAAGCTTTTCTAAAGGCATTGCAATTGCTTGTTCAGAAATATTACCTGCTGCAAGGCGATGTAATTCTGTGATAATTTGGTGTGTTGGATACTGGTTAACAACAGTAATTTTTGCTTCTGATTTATCTACATATTTACGTAATGTTAAGGCTGATAGAAGGCCACCATACCCAGCACCTAAAATGACGATATGTTTTGACATAGTATATCCTCCATCCTTATATAAAAAATATTATCTTTGATTTTCACGTTGTTCAGAAACTTGAAGAAATGCGTTTAAGAAACGGAAAAGTTTTTGTGCTTGTGGATCTTTCAACAATTTAAGCAGGCCGAATAAACCGATTACTTCAGTACTTTCATCAGCAATATCTTTAGCTTCGATTGCTTTTTGTGCAATGTTTTTAACACCTGTTTTAATAGGATCAACGATTTCTGTAATCGCACCAACAGTATCATTTTTTAATACTTCATCAGTTGCTACGGATTTAGCGAAGTCATAAGACTTTGTTAAAATAGTAACAAGTTCGGCCAATTTAGGAAGTTGTTCAACAAGAACATTTAATGATTCTTGAACTTCTGGCTTTAATAACTGATCAAGAACATCAAGTTGTTGCTGGCGTAGCTCAGCATTTAGTTGATTGTTAGTTTCTGACATTTTCAATTCTCCTTTACTTTTCTTTAGGCATCACTATTAGGCTACTCCACTTCTTTACTCTTGTCCATTGGTGAATGAAAAATTTTTATAGAAAATTTGGCAATAAACATATTTTTAGAGATGATTAGGAAAGAAATTGGATTATCTTGGGAACTGAAAATATGTAGAGGGAAATCTATTTATAGTATTTATCAAAGTGCATAAAAAAATCGGATTCCTTTAGGAAAATTTTATTTAATGAAAAATAAAAAGGCATGAGCACCGAAATGTGCCATGCCTTACAAGCTATCTTCTTACAGACCCATGCGGATCAATGACAAATTTCTTTGCTGCCCCTTTATCAAAGTCAGCATAGCCATTAGGAGCTTCATCGATAGAAATTAATGTCGCATTTACTGCTTTCGCAATTTGTGCTTTTCCATGTAAAATCATCTTCATTAATCCACGATGGTATTGCATAACTGGTGTTTGACCAGTAACGAATGTATGTGCCTTTGCCCAGCCTAATCCAAAGCGAATTTTTAGAGAACCAATTTTCGCATCTTCATCAACACCACCTGGATCACCTGTTACGTAAAGACCAGGTATACCGAGACGACCGCCAACTTGTGTCACATCCATTATCGCATTTAAGACTGTAGCTGGTGCTTCTGAGTGACCATGCCCGTGTCCGTGTGCTTCGAAGCCTACACAATCAACTGCTGCATCAACGACAGGCTCACCAAGAATTTGTTCGATTTGTTCACCTAAATTATCATGTTGGCTTAAATCAATCGTTTCACAGCCAAAGCTTCTTGCTTGAGCTAGACGTTCTGGATTTAAATCACCAACAATGACCGCGGAGGCACCAAGCAGCTGGGCAGAATGTGCGGCTGCTAAACCGACGGGTCCTGCACCGGCAACATATACGGTAGAGCCCGATTTGACACCGGCAGAATAAGCCCCATGAAATCCTGTTGGGAAAATATCTGATAGCATCGTTAAATCAAGTATCTTTTCCATTGCTTGTTCTTTATCAGGAAACTTCAGTAATTGGAAATCAGCATAGGGAACCATAACATATTCTGATTGACCACCAACCCATCCGCCCATATCGACATAACCATAAGCGGAGCCAGGTCGATCAGGGTTTACATTTAAACATACATGGGTTTTTTGTTCCTTACACATTTGGCAGCGGCCACAAGCAATATTAAATGGGACGGAAACAAGATCTCCTTTTTTAATATATTCGACATCCCGTCCTACCTCAATGACTTCACCAGTAATTTCGTGTCCGAGAACCAATCCTTCCGGTGCAGTAGTTCGTCCACGAACCATATGCTGGTCACTGCCACAAATATTTGTCGTAACCACTTTTAAAATAACGCCATGCTCACATTTACGTCCGACATTTAGCGGATTCACACCAGGTCCATCCCGCAAAACTAAATCAGGATATCCAATATCCTTTACTGCCACTTTTCCGACCCCATTGTACACAACTGCCTTATTACCTGACATATCTAAATCCTCCCCCCCTAATAGAAAACGTTTTCTTTTTGTCATACAGTCCAATGTATATGCCTGTACGAAAAAAATAGAACAGGTAGGGCAAGAGAAAAATACTTTTACCAATGATCGTCTATTTTTCTCGTTTACGCATAGTTATTTAAAGATAGTAGAAGAGAGGTGAATACGTATGATCAAATTACAAGGAGTTATTCCAGCGGTAAGAAACATGAAGGATTTTGATCGAATTCTTAACAGTAAACAAAAATATATTATTCTCTTAGAAACTCGACTTTCACTTCTTCGTCATGCGGTTAAATACGCGCAAAAAATGGATAAGCAGGTGTTGGTACACGCAGATTTAATTCAAGGACTAAAATCAGATGAGTTTGGCATTGAATTTCTTTTAAGGGATATTAAAGTTGATGGGTTAATATCTACAAGGTCCAATGTCATTTCTCATGCAAAAAAAAATAAAGTGACTTCAATCCAACGATTATTTGCTTTAGACAGTCAAGCACTTGAACATAATATTAAAATCATTAACACATTAAAACCAGATTATATTGAAATATTACCTGGTGTTGTTCCGGAAATTTTAGAAGAGGTTTATGAAAAAACAGGGATTCCTATCATTGCTGGCGGTTTGATCCGAACAAAACAGGATGTTGAAAATGCATTGAATAAGGGTGCAAAAGCGATTACTACTTCTTTCGTCCATTTGTGGGAATTGTAAAAAATATTTATAAAAAAACGGATTGACATCGTTGTGAATTCAGACTATTCTGTAACTACAAGTTAAAATGTGATGGAGAAACTGGAGATCCACGTTTACGAAATGATATTTATCAAATGATAAATATGATTTTTGTTGATGTGGGTCTTTTTGTCGTCATTTTAACTTGTTTTGTAAGCGTTTCTAAATAAATTTTTAGGGGGGAAGGAGTATGTCCGAATTTCTTGCTGAAATGATTGGAACAATGATTCTAATTATTTTTGGTGGTGGTGTGGTAGGCGGAGTAGTCCTTAAAAAGACAAAAGCAGAGGGTGCCGGTTGGATTGTCATAACGATTGGATGGGGATTAGCGGTAACGATGGGGGTCTATGCAGTTGGCAGCATTTCAGGAGCACATCTCAATCCGGCCGTTACGCTTGGTTTCGCATCGATCGGTGAATTTCCGTGGGAAAAGGTTCCTCTTTATATGACGGCCCAAGTGATTGGAGGATTTCTTGGTGGTGTAATTGTCTTTTTTCAATACTTGCCACATTGGAGAGCAACGAAGGATCCTAGCGATAAGTTAGCCGTTTTCTCAACCGGTCCTGCAATTCGCAGTACACTTTCGAACCTTGTGAGTGAAATGATTGGTACATTTGTCCTTATTATGGGGTTATTGTTTATCGGAGCAAATGAATTTACAGAAGGATTAAATCCTGCCATTGTCGGTTTATTAATTACAGCGATTGGTTTATCATTAGGGGCAACAACAGGTTATGCGATTAATCCTGCACGTGACCTGGGTCCAAGAATTGCCCATGCATTGCTGCCGATCATCGGCAAGGGGAGCTCTGATTGGGGATATTCATGGATTCCGATTGTCGGTCCGTTATTAGGCGGAACATATGGGGCATTATTTTATAAAGCGATTTTTAAAGGTGATTATTCAGTAACATTCTGGATTGTCAGTATCGTCGTTGTTGTCGTTTTAATTGCTGCTCTTAATAGTGAATTGAAAAAAAGACATGCTTCTGAAGAAGCCGTATAGGGGGAATAGCGATGAGTCAATATATTTTAGCATTAGATCAAGGAACAACGAGTTCAAGAGCGATTCTTTTTAACCATGAAGGGGAAATTGTTGAGACTGCACAGAGAGAGTTTGAACAGTTTTTTCCGAAGCCGGGGTGGGTTGAGCATGATGCGAATGAAATTTGGACATCTGTACTTGCTTGTATTGCAGAGGTGATAAGAAAATCCGATATTGAACCTGATCAGGTTGCGGGAATTGGGATTACGAATCAGCGGGAAACAGCGGTTGTTTGGGATAAACATACTGGTAAGCCAGTGTATAAAGCGATTGTCTGGCAATCAAGACAAACGGATGATATTTGTAAGGAGCTTCGCGAAAAGGGCTACAATGATTTATTTAGGGACAAAACCGGATTGCTTATTGACGCCTACTTCTCAGGTACAAAAGTAAAATGGATACTTGATCATGTTGAAGGGGCAAGGGAGAGAGCTGAAAAGGGTGAGTTGTTGTTTGGAACGATTGATACGTGGCTTGTGTATAAGCTTTCAGGTGGAAAGAAACATGTAACAGACTATTCCAATGCATCGCGAACATTGATGTACAATATTTACGATTTAAAATGGGATGATGAATTATTAGAAATTCTTAATGTCCCGAAAAGCATGCTTCCGGAAGTAAGACCTTCCTCAGAAATTTACGGGAAAACAGCTTCTTATCATTTCTTTGGTCATGAAATACCAATTGCGGGAATTGCCGGCGATCAGCAAGCGGCCTTATTCGGGCAGGCGTGTTTTGAAACGGGAATGGCGAAGAACACGTACGGAACCGGCTGTTTCATGCTTATGAACACAGGTGAAAAAGGTGTTAAATCTGAAAATGGATTATTAACGACACTTGCCTGGGGTGTGGATGGAAAAGTTGAATATGCACTTGAGGGAAGTATTTTTGTTGCAGGATCGGCCATTCAATGGCTGCGAGATGGACTAAAAATGTTCGAAAACGCACCTGACAGTGAAGCGTATGCGACTAAGGTGGAATCAACTGATGGTGTATATATGGTACCAGCTTTTGTTGGATTGGGAACACCGTATTGGGATAGTGATGCCCGAGGTGCAGTGTTTGGGCTTACACGCGGAACAACGAAGGAACACTTTATCCGTGCCACTTTAGAATCATTAGCTTATCAAACAAAGGATGTTTTGGATGCGATGATTTCAGACTCAGGAATTGATTTGAAAACATTACGAGTAGATGGGGGTGCGGTAAGGAACAATTTCCTTATGCAATTTCAAAGCGATATTCTCGGTGTACCTGTTGACCGTCCGGTTGTCAGTGAAACAACTGCTCTCGGAGCCGCCTATCTCGCAGGCCTTGCAGTCGGGTACTGGAAAGACAAAGAGGAAATTGCTAAGCAATGGAAAATTGACCGTACATTTACAAACCAATTAGATGAAGAAACAAGTGCTCAGTTGTATGAAGGCTGGCAAAAAGCAGTGGCAGCAACAAGAGCATTCAAATAAGAAAACATGCACAACACAAGCTTAATAACGGCACAGTCCTTGCCATATCTTACCTTATATCATCTCTAGAAAAAGACGACCGCACACATCAAAGATTCTACACAAATCCACGATGCTATGCGGTCGTCTTAATAAATAAATAAATAAATAAATAAATAAATAAATAAATAAACGGATTTTCTATTCGGAATATTTGAATAAATATTCAAAAAATGTATAAATGGTGCCTGACACCAAAGGAGACATGGATATGAAGAAGATTATTAATGATGCGAATGAGGTTGTGCAGGATATGTTGGATGGGTTGATTGCGGCGTTTCCAAATCAGTTGAAGCTGGTGGAGGGAACGACGGTAATAGCGAGGAAAAATGCACCGATACTGAATAAAGTGGGGGTTATTAGTGGGGGTGGCAGCGGGCATGAGCCAGCCCATGCAGGATATATTGGGAAGGGGATGCTTGACGCTGCAATTGCTGGTGAAGTGTTTACCTCGCCAACACCTGATCAAGTATATGAGGCGATTAAAGCGGTCGACGGTGGTGCGGGGGTGTTCATGGTCATAAAAAACTACACGGGTGATGTGTTGAATTTTGAAATGGCAGCGGAGCTTGCGGAAGCTGACGGAATCCAGGTAGCGCAGGTAATTGTTAATGATGATGTCGCCGTAGAGGATAGCTCATTTACAACCGGACGCCGGGGGATTGCCGGAACTGTATTCGTTCATAAAATTGCTGGTGCGAAAGCAGAATCAGGAGCGACATTACAGGAAGTACAAGCAATTGCCGAAAAAGTGGTAAATAATGTTCGATCGATGGGGATGGCGTTAAGTCCTTGCACTGTTCCAGCCGCCGGATTGCCAAGTTTCGAACTCGAAGAAAATGAAATGGAAATAGGTATGGGGATTCACGGGGAACCAGGAACGGAGAAAAAGGAAATAGCAAGTGCAAACGAAATTGCAGAAGAGTTGACGAATAAAATACTGGACGATATGCAGTTAAATAGTGGGGATGAAGTGGCAGTAATGATCAATGGTTTAGGTTCAACACCGGAAATGGAGCTGTTTATCGTAAATGGCAAAGTCCATCAAATATTATCCGGTAAAGGGATCAAAGTATACGAAACGTTTGTAGGTGAATATATGACTTCTTTAGAGATGGCTGGTTGCTCAGTTACACTTTTAAAACTCGATGAGGAGCTTAAACAATTATTAGCTGCTGAATCACTGGCACCTGCATTCCGCAAATAAATAAAGGATGTGTCCCGATGAATCTAACTGTTGATAAAACGTTAAAATGGATGACAAGGGTAAATGAAAAAATTCAGGCCAATAAAGCGTATTTAACTTCTCTCGATCAAGCAATTGGTGACGGTGATCATGGAATTAATATGTCCAGAGGGTTTCAAGAAGTTGTAAAAAAGCTTTCCAGTAGCCACTATGAAACAGTTTCTGATTGTTTCAAAGATGTGGCGATGACGTTAATGTCAAAAGTTGGCGGTGCCTCAGGCCCAATTTTTGGTACGGCATTTTTGAAAATGTCGATGTCCGTAAAAGGAAAGGAATCAATTAATCAAGAAGAGTTTACTAGAGCCATCGACGATGCGATAAATGGGATCATTCAACGAGGAAAAGCGAGTGAAGGCGATAAAACACTTCTCGATGTGTGGATGCCCATTTTAAGACTTCTCATAGAAAACGGTAATGTTGATTGGAATGATGTAGAAAATACGGCTAAGCATGCAATGGAAGAAACGAAGGAAAGAATGGCGAAAAAGGGACGGGCGGCGTATCTAAAAGAGCGCTCTATCGGACATATTGATCCGGGATCAGCATCCTCTTACTATCTATTTCAATCGCTCGCGGAAGTCATGACAGAAGGAGATAAAAATGAATAATGTTGGCATTGTCCTCATCTCCCACAGTCCAAAAATTGTTGAGGGCATTAAAGATATTCTTACACAAGTAGTGAATAATGTTCCAATAGGAGTGGCCGGGGGAACAGTTGAAAATGAAATAGGTACGAGTATTGAAAAAATAGTAACGGCAATCGAACAAGTTCATAATGAAAATGGGGTCATTCTTCTATACGATCTAGGAAGTGCCATGATGAATGCAGAACTAGCTTTTGAGCTGACAGGCTATAAAAATATAAAAATAGCGGAAAATATTCCATTGGTAGAAGGAGCCTATATAGCTGCCGTCGAATCCAGTATGGGAAATGACATCGAAAAAATCATCCGAAGTTTACGCGAGTCCTTTTAAAGGATTGAGTTTCTAAACAAAGCACAGAGTGGATTGGAGCGGAAGGTACTTGACTCCTGCGGGATGTAGAGGAAAGGTCGAGACCCCGCAGGCGCGGTAGCGCTGAGGAGGCTCGACTTCCTCCCCGCGGAAAGCAAGTGCCTGCAGCGGAAAGGAACGGTTTAATACGAAAACAGCTTTTATAAAACAAAATCCCGGTCTTAATTAAGACCGGGTATATAAAAAAGGAGGTTCACTAGACTTTCTTAGGGGGGAAGAGTCTAGGTTTAAGGATTAAGCATTGCTTGTCCTTGGTAAATACATCATAAAATAATTTTCCTACATCTGAATGAAAGGAAGATGAAAAATTAATGAGAAACAAAATTGTCACAAAGTATTATAATTCTTTTACGTACTCTTGAACAATTTGGTTTAATACTTCAATCTGTTCTTTCCATCGTTTTGAAGGATAATCTTTCATCGTAAAGAGTATGCTTTCAATTAAAAATATTTTCGGCTTTCTTGATATAAATAACTCTTCTTGAACGAAGTCTAACGAATCCCTATATTTCCCTCTCATTTCGTCGTCCTCAATCACTTCCAACAGTTCCTTTAAATATTTGATCTGCTGACGGACACGCTCTTTATATCCTCTTTTTTTCTCTGAAAACCCTGGAAGCCACTGTTCAATGATTTCGGGGTCCAGCAATTGTGCATTTGAATTCGATACATCTTCCACGATTTTCTTCAACCGTTCTACACTATAGCGGATAACCTGTAAGGTAGATGCATTAGAGTAAAACTTCGCCAAATAATTATAATGAAAATTATGATGGAGAATTCCGGTAAACATAACGGCACAATCCAACAAATAAGGCTTTTTGTCCTCACCGAAAATATCAATTAACCGTTCATTCATCCAAACAAGATTGACATATTGTGTACGTTTAAAGAATTGCTTTAAATCTTCGTCCTTTGAAACGGTAACTTCTTCAAAAAGAGAAATCAGTTTATCACGTTTATTCGTTTCCATTTGTAATTCAATTTGTTTAATAAAAATTTCAATATCCGACCGATTTTGACCAATTAGTAATTTTTCTCTTTTTTTTTCAAGTTCATTATATGAATCCGTGAAGATCTCGAGTAACAGTTCATTTTTCGAAGAAAAATAATTATAGAATGTTCCTTTTGAAATATTACTACCTTCTAAAATATCTTGAATAGAGGTTGCTTGAAACCCTTTATGGATAAATAATTGATGGGCTACATTCATCACATGCTGTTTTCGATTTTTCATTTTTATCACCTAAATTTAAAGTTATACTCAATGTCTAAATGTATACTAACTTAAATTACCTTATTGTACAAACTTATATATATTAAACATTTTTGAGTAACAAGGCATGGAATGAAAGTATAAAAAGTTAGTAAGATTATTTCCAAAAGGAGGATATTGAGGAGGATGTTAAAAACTAAACACGAAACAAATTCATTTTATAAAGAGGGGTTGTCACTATTATAGATAACCCCTACTTACTTGTATCTCCTAATTGAATCATAATAGGTATGTAAGGTTGTGTTATGGTTGGTATTGTTATTTCAACGGTTGTCCCTTTATTAAGTTCGCTGGAAATATGAAAGGTTCCGTTGTGGCTTTCGATGATTCTTATGCATGTCATTAGTCCCAGTCCTGTCCCTTTTTCCTTCGTTGTATAAAAAGGCTCTCCTAATGTAGAAATGCGATCTGAAGGAATACCAGTCCCTTGGTCGATAATACAAATGGAGAGCTTCCCTTTTTTCTTTTCTTGTACTTTAATTTCAATAATCCCACCATTCGGCATCGCTTCGATTGAATTTTTTAATATATTGATAAATACTTGCTTCATTTGGGTTTCCTCGCAGGATATTGAAGGTATATGCTCATCCATTTCAACTTTTATTTGGACATTATTTAACATTAATTGTGAATTGATTAGGGTAACGACATCTTTGATTAACTTTTTTACGTCAATTTCTTTAAAAACAACAACAGAAGGCTTAGCTAAAACAAGGAATTCACCTAAAATAATATTTATTCTTTCTAGTTCATTTAGTACGAGATCATAATATTCCTTTTGTTTTGTATTTGATCGGAATAATTGAATGAAACCTTTAATAGAAGTAAGTGGATTACGAATTTCGTGTGCAATTCCGGCCGCCATTTGTCCAACAAGTGCCAGCTTTTCCGATTTTTGAAGGAGAGAATCGGTTTGTTTTTTTTGATCTGTTACATCCTTACCAATCGTTAAAATGACATCTTTTCCTTCATATCGCGATAATACTGACGTTGCATCAAAAAATATCGATTGCCCATCAAATCGAGTCAATTTGTATTCAATGTTAGGAAGTGGTTGTCTTTCTTTTTTTATTTGATGCAATCTTTCATTAACCCTATCAGTATATTCCTTACTAATAAAGTCGATTATTGATTTTGAGATGATTTGATGTTTTGATCTAGCATTTACCATTGAAATCGCCGCTTCATTTACGTAAATAATAATTTTATTGTCATGAATGATAATCGGATTTGGTAACCAATCAATTAATTTTCTATAACCATCTTCATTTTCTTTTTTTTTCTTTGCAAAGTATTGAAGCTTATCATATTGCCAGCCAACAAACCAGGCAATAACTGTCGCAATGGTAGCGTCAATGATGTCACTAAAATGAAAGGTTTGTTTAATGACAGCTTGGCCAACGGAAAATAGGATTGAAATAGAAATTAAAACAATTTGTGCAGTTTTTTTCATTCGAGTCCCTCTCCTATTGTTTATATAAGACTATAATACCACTACTGGTTGTAATTTTATAAATATTCGAAAAATAATTTTGAAAAATGCGTGAAAAGATGTCGAAAAATAGCAATAATTGTTGATAAAAGATAAGGACAGATATAAAATGTATATTAGCAAAATTTTAAAACACTGATTTTACGATAATGGCAAACCTTGCGAAAGTGAGGGACGCAAAGCTACGGGTCTAAGGTTCCAAGGAATGATGATCGCCGGGCCACCGAATAGTCATACTTATTGAATGTCTTATTTGACTATTTCTTCATTTAGGAATAGTTTTTTTATTTCTATTCTTATTAATTTCACTAGGAATGGGGGGATTATAATGCAAAAACCGTCAATTAACATTGACACACATACGGATTACTCGAATGTACGAATTAGTTTAAATCAATTAATAGGTTTGCTAAAAATGTATATTTCCCCATTATCAGGACTAAAAATTAGAACTAAAGAGGGGGAATTACACGAGGTAAACACCGAAACAATTATAAATGTTTTGGTCACTCATCTCAGTCGTACACAATTACTAGAGCTCTTGCATATGTTTCAAATCATCAAAAAGCGGAAATCAAATATTAAACATTATTTTGAATATATTTTGCAAGGAATTGCTTATAAAGATAAGCAACGTTAAAAAGAAGTTCCCTGAACAAGGCAGGGAAAGAGTTAGTTTTTATATCCATCAACAACAAGATCTAATTTTCCTGTTTCCGGATCAATAACTAGACCGTGTACGGGAATGTCATTTGATAATAAAGGATGTTGTTTAATCATTTTAACACTATGTTCTACACTTTCTTCTACATGATCAAATCCTTGGAACCATTCATCTAAATTAATCCCAGAATACTTAATCGTTTCCAGTGTTTTTTCGTCAATGCCTCTTTGTTTAATCTTTTCTAACATGGAGGCACTCTCGATTGCGCTCATTCCACAATCATGATGTCCAATAACTAATATTTCGTCAGCCTGGAGTTCATAAACAGCAATCAATAGACTTTTCATAATACTTCCAAAAGGGTGAGAGACGATCGCCCCAGCATTTTTTACGATTTTTACATCCCCGTTTTTCGTATTGGTCGCTTTATGTAAAAGTTCAACTAGTCTTGTATCCATGCAAGTTAAAATGACCAATCGTTTATCAGGAAATTTCGTCGTTGAAAAATCTTCATATTTTTTTTGAGAAACAAAGTCCTCGTTATAGCTTAGAATTTCAGACAATAATGTCATGATATCACCTCTAATTAGAATGTGAATGTTCAAGTTGTATTTATTAAACAATCTCCACTTTCTATTTTAATGCAAATCCTTTCTTTTGAAAAATCTTTTTGAAAAAGCAAAAGTCCCGTTCAAGTGAAAACGACCACTATGATGGATATTGCCCATTTTTTATTCAAGTAATTGCACTTTCACCTATTCCGTGCTAAAGTTAATTCATAGTTAATTTATAGGAAATGAGGGGATTAAGTTTGGGCAGAGAATTTAATGAGCTTTTTGATGAATGGTCCCTTTCTTATGACAATACAGTTTCCGGAAATGATCCGGAATATGAAGATGTGTTTATCCATTATGATGAAATATTAACGAAAGTTGCTGAACATTCTTCCGGAACCGTTGTTGAGTTTGGTGTAGGAACTGGAAATTTAACGGCGAAGTTATTAAATAAAGGATTAAATGTGTATGGTATGGAGCCTTCTGAAGGCATGCGAAAAATTGCTCGAAAAAAAATACCGTTTGTAAAGATTATGGATGGAGACTTTCTAGAGTTTCCAAAGATTCCGGAACCGATCGATACTTTTGTGAGTACGTATGCTTTCCATCACTTAACAGATGAGGAGAAAGCGAAAGCGATTAAAAAATATAGTACGTTATTAAATAAGGGTGGACGAATTGTTTTTGCCGATACCGTATTTGCAACTTTGGATGCCAAAGATGAAATGATTCGGGATGCGAAGCGAAAAAATTTCAACCGCTTAGCGGAGGATTTGGAACGAGAGTATTATACAACCATCTCAGTTTTACAAGATATTTTTAATCAAAATGGCTTTTCCGTTTCATTCACGAAATTGAATCCATTTGTTTGGTTGATTGATGCTGAAAAAGTAGATTCATAGATACGATTAGCTAAAAAGAGGGATAGGCAATGGAATATGCAAAGCATGTTAGTGAATTGATTGGAAATACACCGTTAGTTGAAATTACATCTTATTCACTTCCAAAGGGTGTTCGTATATTTGCGAAACTGGAATATTTTAATCCAGGAGGCAGTGTCAAAGATCGTTTAGGTCAATATTTAGTGAAACGAGCATTAGAAGAAGGGAAGCTGCAGGAGGGTGGAACCATTATTGAGCCGACAGCTGGTAATACGGGGGTCGGCCTAGCATTGGCTGCTATTAAGTTTGGGGTAAAGGCGATTTTCGTTACACCAGAAAAGTTTAGTATTGAAAAGCAAACACTCATGCGGGCACTTGGTGCAACGGTAGTAAATACGCCTACAGAATTGGGAATGCAAGGTGCAATTGAGAAGGCTAAGGAGCTTTTAAAAGAAATTCCAAATTCATATTACCCAGGACAATTTCAAAATTTCGCGAACCCAGATACGTATTTTGAAAGTTTAGGACCGGAGATTTACGATGCTCTTGATGGGAAGATTGATGTGTTCGTGGCGGGTGCAGGTTCCGGTGGTACGTTCATGGGAACTTCCCGCTTTTTAAAAGAAAAACTCCCTAATATTAAAACAGTTGTTGTTGAGCCAGAAGGTTCCATTTTAAATGGTGGTGAGTCTGGATCACATCGGACAGAAGGGATAGGAATGGAATTTTTGCCGCCATTTATTGATCGGGAGTATTTCGATGAGATTCATACGATCTCGGATGAGGATGCGTTTTTTCGCCTAGCAGAGATTGCGCGAAAAGAGGGGCTTCTAGTGGGGAGTTCTTCGGGGGCTGCTTTGGAAGCATGCTTAAGAGAAGCAGGCCAAGCAAAACCTGGCACGAATATTGTGACCATTTTTCCAGATAGCAGTGAACGGTATATAAGCAGCGGGATTTATCAATTCAATGAAAGGTGAGAAAAAAGATGAAGAAAAAAACAAAGTTTATTCATGGCGGCATTAGTCGTGATCCGTATACAGGAGCTGTCTCGACTCCTATCTATCAAGTAAGTACGTACAAACAAGATGGAGTCGGGAATTTTAAATATGAATATTCAAGAACGGGAAATCCAACTCGTGAATCATTGGAAAAACTGATTGCAGATATTGAAAATGGAACGCGCGGCTTTGCTTTCGGATCTGGGATGGCTGCGATTACTGCTGTGATGAATTTATTCTCATCAGGCGATCATATTATTGCAACGGATGATGTGTATGGTGGGACGTTCCGTGTGATGACGAAGGTTTTAAACCGTTTCAATCTTGACGTCACTTTTGTCGATACAAGTGACTTAGAGGCAGTGAAAAATGCTGTCCAACCAAATACGAAGGCAATTTACGTTGAAACGCCAACAAATCCTTTGTTGAAAATTACTGATATTCGTGCGGTGAATGGGATTGCAAAGGAGAAAGGACTAAAACTTATTGTCGATAATACATTTAGTACTCCTTATTGGCAAAATCCATTGGATTTAGGAGCGGATATCGTCCTTCATAGTGCGACGAAATATCTTGGCGGACATAGTGATGTTGTTGCAGGATTAGTCGTTGTTAAAGATGAGAAATTGGGTGAGGACGTTCATTTTATTCAAAATTCAACCGGCGGTGTTCTTGGTCCGCAAGATAGTTGGCTATTGATTCGTGGGATTAAAACACTAGGGATCCGCATGGAGGAAATTGAGAAAAACACGTTGGATGTTGTGAAATTTCTACAAGAGCATCCGAAAGTGGAAAAAGTCTTCTTCCCGGGTTTACCTGATCATCCTGGTCATGAAATCCATCGCGCACAAGCAGATGGATTTGGGGGAATGATTTCCTTTACGGTAGAAAGCCAAGAAAAAGCATTAACTGTATTGAAAAATGTAAAATATTTTACATTAGCAGAAAGCCTTGGTGCGGTGGAAAGTCTTATTTCAATCCCATCATTAATGACACATGCGTCGATTCCTCGGGAGCGTCGTTTAGAGCTTGGAATTGAGGATGGATTAATAAGAATATCAGTAGGGATTGAAGATATCGAGGATCTCATCGAAGACTTAGGGCAGGCACTAGATTCTAAATAATTGCCTATTGACGGATATGACCATTTTTTATATGCTAAAAATTGTACAAATTCATACCCGTACATACGGGAGAGGTTCATAGCTGAAACCCTCTATAAAAAACTATGGATTCATGTCATTTAAAGCCATGTCCATATCAGGATATGGCTTTTCTTTTTGACCATTTATTATAGTAGCTATGAAAAACGTGAACCTCTCTTAAATGTACGAAACATTTAAAGGAGGTTTTTTTATGTCCGGAAGAAAAAAAGAAGAAGGACTAAATGATTTAACATTACTAGGGAATCAAGGAACGAAATATGCATTCGAATATGCTCCACAAATCTTGGAATCGGTTGATAACTTGCATGTGGATCGTGATTATTTTGTGAAATTTAATTGTCCGGAGTTTACGTCACTATGCCCAATCACACACCAACCCGACTTTGCAACTATGTATATCAGCTACATCCCTGATAAAAAAATCGTAGAAAGTAAGTCTTTAAAGTTGTATTTATTTAGTTTCAGAAATCATGGGGATTTTCATGAGGATTGTGTAAACATTATCATGAATGATCTTATCAAGTTACTAGACCCGCGTTATATTGAAGTTTGGGGGAAATTTACGCCACGCGGCGGGATATCGATTGATCCGTATTGTAATTATGGAAAAAAGGGAACTAAATTTGAGGATATGGCAGCATATCGTCTGATGAACCATGATATGTATCCTGAAACAGTAGATAATCGATAAGGAAGGAATCAAGCGACTATGCTGTTATATTTAAATGGAATATTTGTAGGTTTATTAATTTTATCTAATATTGTCGCGGTAAAATTATTTAGCATTGGTGATTGGGCTGTGCTGCCTGCTGCTGTCATCATTTACATTTTTACGTATCCGATTGTGGATACGATTGTTGAAGTGTATGGAAAGGATGCGGGAGGTAAAACGGTAAAGGCAGGCTTAATAACACAAATGCTTGCCATCATTTTTATTACGATTACGATTTATTTGCCGTCTGCACCATTTTTTGAGCATCAAACAGAATATCGAACAATTTTAAGCGGCAGCTTTCGGGTCATTATTGCGAGTCTAGTTTCTTACGTGGTTAGTCAAAATCTGGATGTATTTGTTTTTAATAAATTGAAAGAAAGACATGGGGTGAAGAAGCTTTGGCTCCGGAACAATGCATCGACTATGCTTAGTCAATTAGTAGATACAATGATTTTCATTTCAATCGCCTTTTTTGGCACAATGCCTGTTGCTGCATTAGCAACGCTTGTCTTTACACAATACGTATTTAAATTTCTTGCTTCCATTGTTGCCACGCCATTTGTTTATTTATTGGTAAAAATTATTCGGAAAAATAAAATAAACTCCATTTCGAAGGAAATAGAATATTCGTCCTAATCTAAATTATGGTACAATAGATATATGTCGATGCAGAGGACATTCTCTGCATCGAAGAGTTTTGTCTACATACACTTTCTTCACTCGTAAACTTTTTGAAATACTTTTGAAACCTTCTTAACCTTTTACCCGTAAATAGATCATAAAGAAAATTTGAAAGGTGTGATCATCATTCATCATTTTCACTATTACACGTAAAGGATTTGGTGCGAATGACCATTTTCGGAACATCCATTGAAACGGTTTATTTAGTTCTCCTAATTGTTGCGGGGAGTCTTACGATTCTTTATATCTTGTTTGGGGATATTTTTCATGGAATCGGGGAGGCACTCAGTTTTTTACATCCAACATTAGTGTTATCTTTTATCACCTTTTTTTCCGCATCCGGCTATATTTTGGAGCGGGTTACCTCATTTTCTAGCATTCTTATTATGGCCATTTCAGCAATTATTGCGATCATACTCGTCACACTGTTAAATGTGTTTGTCCTTATTCCACTATCCTCTGCAGAAGAATCACTTAGCTACACTGAAGAATCTTTAAAGGGACGGGTGGGGAAATTAATCATATCGATTCCACAAGACGGATATGGTGAAATTGTCATTGACAGCAAAAGCGGAATGATTTCTAAACCCGCTGCCAGCTACGAAAATCATGCAATTGAAGAAGGCAAACAGGTGTTAATCATCGAAGTAAAAGATGGGGTTCTTTATGTCGTTCCATATGAAAATAATCGACTATATAATGAAGACCTCGAAAAAATAGAAACGATATAATTTTTGTTAGGGGGAGAAGCTATGCTTGAAGGCGTAGGACTATGGGTTATCATTGGGATCGTTGCATTTTTGATTATTGCATTAATTGGTGTATTCATTACAAAATATCGAACAGCGGGCCCTGATGAAGCATTAATCGTAACAGGTAGCTATTTAGGTGGACGCAATGTTCATACAGATGAATCAGGTAACAAAATAAAAATCATTCGAGGTGGAGGTACATTTGTACTTCCTGTATTCCAACAAGCACAACCATTAAGCTTACTATCTAGTAAACTCGAAGTAACAACGCCTGAAGTGTATACCGAGCAAGGTGTGCCAGTCATGGCTGATGGTACCGCTATTATTAAAATTGGCGGATCCATAAGTGAAATTGCTACAGCAGCTGAACAATTTTTAGGAAAAACAAAACAAGACCGTGAGAACGAAGCGAAAGAAGTATTGGAAGGTCATCTTCGTTCAATTCTTGGTTCGATGACAGTTGAAGAAATTTATAAAAATCGTGATAAATTTTCTCAAGAAGTTCAACGTGTCGCATCACAAGATTTAGCCAAAATGGGATTGATTATTGTCTCGTTCACGATTAAAGAAGTTCGCGACAAAAATGGATACTTAGATTCTTTAGGGAAACCAAGAATTGCTCAGGTGAAACGTGATGCCGATATCGCAACGGCGGAAGCAGATAAAGAAACAAGAATTAAGCGGGCAGAAGCTGCAAAGGATGCTCAAAAAGCAGAACTCGAACGTGCAACTGAAATTGCGGAAGCAGAAAAAGTCAATCAGTTAAAAATTGCTGAATTCCGCCGTGAACAAGATATTGCGAGAGCGAAAGCCGACCAAGCATATGATTTAGAAACGGCTCGTGCGAAACAAGACGTAACCGAACAAGAAATGCAAATCAAAATCATCGAGCGTCAAAAACAAATTGAATTGGAAGAAAAAGAAATACTTCGTCGTGAACGTCAATACGATTCAGAGGTTAAGAAAAAAGCCGATGCCGACCGTTATGCAGTCGAACAGGCAGCGGTTGCAAATAAAGCGAAACAAATCGCCGAAGCAGATGCGAATAAATATCGAATTGAATCAATGGCAAAAGCAGAAGCGGAACGAGTCCGTGTAGACGGTCTTGCAAAAGCAGATGCACAAAGGGCGCAAGGGGAATCTGAAGCTGAAATTATCCGTTTAAAAGGTCTCGCGGAAGCAGAAGCGAAGAGAAAAATCGCCGAAGCGTTCGAAATGTTCGGTCAAGCGGCTGTTCTCGACATGGTGATGAAAATGCTTCCTGAATACGCGAAACAAGTGGCTAGTCCATTAGCTAACATCGACAAGATTACAGTCGTTGATACAGGCGGAAATGGCAGTGAAGGTGGCGCGAATAAAATTACAGGCTATGCAACAAACTTAATGTCTACTTTACAAGAATCATTAAAAGCATCTTCAGGTATTGATGTAAAAGAATTACTTGAAAACTTATCAGGAAAACACAATATTCGCGGCAGTATCGATCAATTAACGTATGAAATGAAAGAAACAAAAGGTCAGCTCGCAGCTGATAAAGAAGAATAAAGGATAAGAACGAAAAGGAACAACTACTCGATTAGTTGTTCCTTTTCTTGTTGACGGATGTTTTTGTAAATGGAGAAGAAATATCGGAATTCATCAAAAAGAAGACGGTCATACTCTATAAAATCAAAGTCATCAAAGAAGTCTTCTAATACATCGGGATCTGTATTTGATAATATGCCCGAGATTTCAATGGGAGTTTTTAAATGATTATACAGATGCCCATACCCTGAGTAAATAAACATATCCTCGATTTGGTGTTCTAAAATAATAATCACTCACTTTTTGTTTGTTTATGATTTAGTATTACCAATTAACTAGCGGTTAGTGCATTTATTTTGTTAAAGGAATCGGACAGATTATAGGATAGTAAATGAAGATAATAGTATATCCATATCAGTTTTATATTGGTTGGAGTTTGAAAAGGGGAGTTATGTATATGAAAGAGCTAGAATCATATAGATAAAAGGCTGAAACTACGAATTATGTATGTCAAAGCGCTCAAATGACATAGATAAAAGGTCAAAACTAAGAATTATGTATATCAAAAAAATGCATATGATACAGATTGAGCCATCTAATCCATTATAGCCAGTCCAATCAATCTCGGTAATCAATATTCAAAAATAATACCCATCGCCAAGTTAGCGATGGGTTACTAGAATAATAGACTTATTTTGCCACTGTTTGCAGTCTATTAATAAACTGCAATGAGCGTCCTGTACCGATAGCAACGGATTCTAATGGACTTGGAGCCAAATGAACAGGAACGATGATTTCTTTGCTCAGCCATTCTTGAATGCCATTAAGCATAGATCCGCCACCTGTTAAAATCACTCCTCTGTCAACGATGTCGCCACTAAGCTCAGCAGGACAGTTTTCAAGGGTTGCGCGAATACTTTCTAATATACTTAGGAGGGATTCGCGGATTGCACCTTGGATTTCCTTTGAGTGGATGCTAACTGTTTTTGGGAGTCCTGATACTAAATCACGGCCTCGGACATCCATTGAAATCCCCTCATGATCGACAAGTGCATAGCCAATTTCCATTTTTAATTGTTCAGCGGTACGTTCTCCAATGAGAAGATTGTAGTTTTTTCGAACGTATTGAATGATATCTTCATCCATTTTGTCCCCGCCGATGCGAAGAGTGTTGCAAGTTACTACCCCGCCATAGGAGATGATAGCTACTTCTGTTGTTCCACCGCCGATATCGACAATCACATTCGCAACTGGCTCGTCCACCGGTAAATCGGCACCAATCGCAGCAGCAACCGGCTCCTCAATTAAATGAACCGTTTTTGCACCCGCAAATTTAACCGCATCCTGGATGGCGCGACGCTCAACAGAAGTTGCACCAGAAGGAGTACATACTACAACACTTGGTTTGCGAACAGCAAAACCTAACTGCTTGCCGATTCTTTTCATGATTAATTTCAACATTTCAGTTGTAATATCATAATCGGCAATAACTCCATCTCGTAATGGACGAATCGCCACGATTTTTCCAGGAGTTTTTCCTATCATGTTTTTTGCATCTGTACCAAAGGCCAGTACACGTTTCGTTTCAGTATTAATTGCAACAACGGATGGCTCGTTTAAAATAACACCTTTATTTTTACTATAGACTAATATATTTGCAGTACCTAAATCGATCCCTATTTCTGTACCTGAAAACATATATGTTCACCTAACCCTTTTCATATGACTTTCTTCTTACATATACTACTTCAATAAAGTATAAGGTATTTATGAGGGTAATTATGAATACAGTTTATTCCATTACGTAATATTACATTTTTTAAAATAGGAATATTTTAGACAAGCCATGATAAGACTGGGGTAGGGGCGATTGGTTTTTATTTAAAAAAAGAGTGTGTTAACTAAATTTAAAAATTGTAATGTAACAAAATAATCAGGTGGATCGGTTTTACGTGTATATCGTTATGCGGATCATCGTTACCTTAACGAGCGTCGGATTATCAGATTGTGGATCATAGAATTTTGTTTGTGCCGCATGCAACTTGATTTGAGGATCATAGAAAAACGTTTGTGGATCATAGGCTCTATTTTGAATGAGAAATTTTTAGTTTGAGGATCATACAAATTCATTTGTGGATCATAGTCACTTTTCAAACGGCGATTTTTGGTTCGTAGATACGAGTCCCTGTTTAATAAAAAAGGTCCAAATCAGATGCGATTTGAACCTTTTTTATTAATACGTACGATACACATACGGATCCTCTGGTTTAGGGATTGTCTTCCATTTTGTTACTTCTAAAACAGGGATCGTTTTCTTAAATGGTTGATAATATTGATTACTTAATTTTCCTTCAACATTGATCCATTCATCATTTTTGAAATGAATATCTTTCGGAAACTGCACGAGCATCCCGAAAACGCCAGAATCGGCAATACAGTGAATAATTCCAAAACGGAATAAGAAAATTTGATTCGATTCAAGTTCCTTTTCATTGTACGTAAAGCCTTGAACCTGAATGGTTTTGTCATCAAAATAACCCGGGAACTTATAAATGGTTTCCATCCCAATGAGAAAGTCTTTATCATTCAAGACAACTTTTTGCTCATTGTTAACAAATTTTTTCTTCGCCTTATCCATGTACTCGTCATAGCCTTCCTTCCCGTAGTAAATACTTGAATCAGGCTGTAAAAATTGGTGGATGGCAGATGAATCTTTATCATTATACACATCAAAGTGAAAGCCTTTTGCCTTAACAATATTAGAATCAAGTGTTGCAATCGGAATAAAGAAGACAGAAATTATCGGGAAAATCAGAACAGGATAGAAAATATACTCTTTCCACCCTTTTCTAACATGGTGATGATCACACCCAGGTCCACAATCGTCTTCAGAAGCTTTATCTCCCTTTACATAAATAATAAGTTGAACAAACGTAAGGAAAAACATAACATAAATTGTAATGTAGGAGATATAAGAATACTTCATATTAATATATTTAGAGATGTTGCCTGTTACATGCAGATGCATGAAAAGAAACGAAAATCCAAGTAAAATAAGAAATCTAAGCATCTTTTTCCCTCCTAACTTATAAAAATCCTATAACTACTGAACCTAAAAAGACGAAGATACTTACATAGATAAATAAATATAGAACAAACTTAGATTTGAATGCACTTAACATCATTAACGTATTTTTAATATCAAACATTGCACCGAACACAAGAAAGGCAACTAATGAATTCAATGAAAACGTACTTTGGAATGATGCTGCGACAAATGCGTCTGCCTCTGAACATAAAGAGAGGATATACGACAATGCCATCATCACGATATTCGATGAGTAATCACCATGTCCAATCGCAGTTAAAGTAGATGTTTTTAAAAATGTTTGCATCGCTGCGGCAATAAATGCACCGAGAATTAAAAACTTACCAACTGAAAAGAATTCATCAATTGAGTGTTGGAGCGTCCCTTTCATTTTTCCAATAAAACCACGTCCATGATCGTGATGGTGATGATCATGTGCTTCATTTCTTAGTTGGGAATCTTTAAATTGATAGGACAAAATGAATCCGATGATAAGGGCGACAACAAAAGAAAGCCCGCCTCGATAAAGCACCATTCTCCAACTGTTTCCAAAAGCAATATAAGTCGAAAATAAAACAATCGGATTAATAATCGGTCCGGTCAACATGAAACCAATCGCTGCATGAAGTGGGACACCTTTGGCCATTAATCGTCTTGTAATCGGAACAATTCCACATTCACACGCTGGAAATAATGCACCGATAATTGTAGCTGACAGCACCGCTAAAAAGCGATTTTTTGGAATTACCCTGGCAATCATCTCTTCAGTAATAAACATTTGAATTACGCCTGAAATAATGACACCTAATAGAACAAATGGCAATGATTCAATTAATATACTAATAAAAATTGTATTCATTTGTAAAAATGATTGAGAAAACAATTAATCCACCTCCGAATAGATATGGAAGTTCTTCGACTAAAATTAACTTGTCTATTATAGCACACTATTAAAATTACGTATGAGTAGAAAAACTCCTTTAATGGAAATGAATTCATGCTACAAACAGATTGAGGGAGGAACATTCGATAATCATGTAGAAATTATCTACGAGGAGGGGCCATATGGAAATACATAATGATTTTTCGAAAGTAAATCTTGAAGAAATGAAAGAAATATATTCATCTGTCGGTTGGACAAAGCATTCCGAGGAAATTATTAAGCAAGTATTCGAAGCGAGTAATGTACTTGCTTTTGTCACCGTAAATGGTCGGATTGTTGGATTTGGAAGGGCAATGAGCGATGGCGTGTTTAATGCGGCAATTTATGATGTTGTTGTACACCCGGATTTCCAAAAACAAGGGATCGCAAAACAAATTATGCAGTATTTGCTTGATGAGCTAAGTGATGTTTCCTGCGTTCATTTAATCTCTACAACGGGAAATGAGGGCTTCTATAAGAGGCTTGGTTTGAAAAAATTAAAAACGGGAATGGCCAGGTACTTGAATCCGAATCTAGCACATGAATATTTAGAATAGCATTAGACAAAAACGCTTGGAAATTTAATTCCAAGCGTTAGTTGTTATTTACTCCGAAAAGAACTGCGCAAGTTCTTCACTTTCTCTTTTGCGCATTTTACGATGCTCGGCTCTTCTTTTTGCTGTTTCATTTAACCATTTTTCTTGATCAGTTTCAGGAACGACAATCGGAACCTCAACCGGACGACCGTTTTCGTCTATGGCAACGAAGGTTAGAAAAGATAAAGCGGCAATCGCTTTTTCTCCTGTTAAAAGACGTTCGGAAGTAATTTTTACAAAGACCTCCATTGAGCTTCGTCCTGTATAAGTGACCATCGCCTCCAATGTAACGGCATCGCCGACCCGAATCGGTTTGATAAAATCAACTGAGTCAGTTGATGCAGTAACAATGGGATTTCTTGCGAATTTGGTAGCTGCAATCGATGCAGTGTCATCTATGTAAGCCATTAATTTGCCACCAAATAATGTTCCGTGATGATTTGTATCAGGCGGGAGAACATGACTCGTTTTTATTGTTAACGTTTCTCTCATAAATTTCGTCGGACGGTTACTCATTTTATTCACCTCAATTTAATTTTACTATATCCAATGAGCATCATGATTATTTGACTAGTTAATAATACCATAATTTTACCGAGAAATTATATTAAAATAGCCTTTACCTTAGTAATGAAGTAGCTTATTACTTTGATGACTTGTTAAAATATGGATGAAATCAATTGACAAAGAAGAGGGATTACACATAATCTATAAATAAGGTTATTACTTTCGTGGAGGATCCGACATGTTCATGCAAATTGCTAGGAATTTTCGACATCCACATAATTTTTTTAGGCTTCGTTCCCGCCAAAGGGGATGAAGCCTTTTTTCTTTAGTTCACTACCGTACTATTTTAATCAAGGGGGAAGAACAAATGATTCAATTAACAGGAAATACATTAACAATCAATGAAGTAAAAAAAGTGTTATTCGACAATGAACGAGTCGAAATCGCTAAAGCGAGTATGGAGAAAGTAAATCAGAGTCATGAAGCAGTACAACGAATTGTAAAAGAGAAGAAAGTTGTTTATGGAATTACAACTGGTTTTGGAAAATTTAGTGATGTTTACATTGATTCAGAAAATGTCGAAGAACTGCAATTAAATTTGATCCATTCTCATGCATGTGGGGTTGGTGAACCATTTCCTGAAATCGTTTCAAGGGCGATGCTATTATTACGTGCAAATGCTTTGACAAAAGGATTTTCCGGTGTGCGTCCATTAATCATTGAAACGCTTGTGCAATTTATCAATGCCGGCATCCATCCGGTCGTGCCACAACAAGGCTCATTAGGAGCAAGTGGTGATTTAGCGCCATTATCACATCTTGCACTTGCGATTATGGGAGAAGGGGAAGTTTTTTATAAAGGTGAAAGAGTTCCTACGGAAGTAGCCCTAAACGATACAGGAATCGAACCTGTTACTTTGCAGGCGAAGGAAGGGTTGGCCCTTATTAACGGGACACAGGCAATGACTGCTATGGGTGTCGTGGCCTATATTGAGGCGGAGCAACTAGCAAAACAAAGTGAGTTAATCTCTTCTATTACAATAGAAGCATTACAAGGGATTATTGATGCCTTTGATGAGGATGTTCATGTTGCCCGCGGGTATCAACAACAAGTGGATGTTGCAAGAAGAATGCGTGAATATCTATCTGACAGTAAACTTATTACCCGGCAAGGCGAGCTGCGAGTACAGGATGCGTATTCATTAAGATGTATCCCACAAGTACATGGTGCCTCATGGCAAGCACTAGATTATGTAAAAGAAAAGTTAGAAATTGAAATCAACGCCGCTACCGATAATCCATTAATTTTTGATGACGGAGAAAAAGTCATTTCGGGTGGTAATTTTCATGGACAACCAATTGCGATTGCGATGGATTTTATGAAAATTGCTGTAGCGGAACTTGCTAATATTTCTGAAAGAAGAATCGAACGACTCGTAAACCCAAGTTTAAACGATTTGCCAGGTTTCTTAAGTCCTGAACCGGGACTTCAATCGGGTGCCATGATTATGCAATATGCTGCGGCATCTTTAGTATCTGAAAATAAAACGTTGGCACATCCTGCAAGTGTTGACTCAATACCATCATCCGCAAATCAAGAGGATCACGTGAGCATGGGAACGATTGCTGCAAGACATGCATACCAAATCATTCAAAACTCAAGAAGGGTGCTCGCCATTGAGATGATTTGTGCGATGCAAGGGGCCGAATATCGCGGAACTGAAAAGATGGCAACCGCAACGAAAAAGTTCTATGATAAAGGACGAGAAATTGTACCAAGCATCGTGAAAGATCGGATTTTTTCAAAGGATATTGAAGCGTTGGCTGAATGGTTAACAGTATAAAAAAAAGCGGAGCTCTACAGAAAGAGCTCCGCTTTATTCATCCTCTTCAACATATGGATCATGCTCATAGGCGGGTAAGTCACCAAAGGTTGTCATAATTCCTTCTTCGTCTAATTCCTCGGTATATTTATCATATCCGGGATTTGGATAAAATTTTGTGTTTTTTCCATACATATCATTCCCGACAAAGTTTTCGTAATCCTCTACATAACCAACATTTTCATCGGAATTAATATACATATCATTATAATGGTCAGGTGGATTGGTTAAATCAGAAGGCGATTCCGACGTACCCCATTCAGCTACTGCTTGCCATGAATCCTCATCATCAAAACCGACATGTTCATCTTTCTCATCGTCAAAATTAAAATTTCCTAAGGAAGAAGAGAGAATGACTCGTTCTTCAACAGGTCGATCCTCCGATACCGTTTGATCTGGACTATGTTCCTTACAGTATAATGTGGTTGGAATGGCTTCCAGTCGTTCTTCGGGAATTTCCTTTCCACATTCCGCACATTTTCCGTAAGTCCCATTTGCCATCGCTTCTAAAGCTTTATCAATATTGTGTAATTCATATTCACTATGCTCATTAAGGGCAATATCTTTTTCACGTTCATATAGCTCAGTTCCCTCATCCCCGGGATGATTGTCATAACTGGATAACTCTCCAACAGATTCATGGGCATGTCCTTTGCTCAAATCATAATGATCATTTAGTTTGAAGCGCTCTTCTAATTCTTGTTTTTCTTGAAGTAATTGGGATCGAAGTTCTGAAAGCTGCTTATTCGTAAGCATATAAACCACTTCTTTCATAAAGAAATTAATCTGTACTTATTATTTATCCAATTACATCAAAAAATAACTGTAAAAAAGTTACATAGTACTTCCCTGTTTCATTTGCAGTTTATTAAACATGATGATATAAATACCAGCGCTTAAAACAGCAATAATGGCCAAAATATTAAATGTTTGAAAATAGCCGATGAATGAAGCTAACGGAATGGAAATAGGTGCAATCGTCCGAGCAATTGTATACCGCAAACTCGCCGCTGCAAAATATTGTCCACGCATATGTTCAGGAGCAAGCTTCGAGATAAACGTTTGTTGAATGCCTGCTACCATTAATTCTCCTAAAGAAAAGATCGCCATTGCTAAGACGAAACCCCATAAATTTGGGAAAATCGCGAAAAAATACATCGAAATTGCATAACAAATACATGAAAGAATAAATACTTTTTTCTCCTTAAATTTTGCCATCCATCTCGTAATAGACACGGTGAAAAGTGCAACTAAAAAGCCATTTTCAGAAAGAATAAATCCGTATATTTGCTCACCGTTTAGTGAAAAATGTTGAAAAAGGGAAAATTTATTGATGGCTTCTTTTGTATAAACTGGTATTAATAAATCCAATTGCATAAAGGTTTGACCAATTAGTACTCCCGCAACGATAAAAAGTAAAAATATTCTATCTTTAAAAATGATCCCATAAGATGAGAACTGTTTTTTTAATACTTGTTGCCATTTATCTGATTGTTCTTCTCTCTGCTTTTGAATCGGAGAAGTTTCCCTCGTGAATTTCCAAAGTAAAAAGGCTAAAACGATACATACGAAAGCTGATGCGAGCAACAGTTCAAAACGATAATAAGCGAAAAAGATTCCTCCTACTAACGGACCAATAACGACAGCAATATTTGTGGATGTATAAAAGACTGCAAACACATCACTTCGGTCTTTTTCATTCACGACATCCGCAACCATCGCTTGGCTGGCTGGATAATAAAATGAGCCGAAAATGCTTGCTATTGAAAAACAAATAAATCCAATTAACGGCATATTTGTAATGGCGAAGATCAAAAAGGCGATTCCTTGCCCACAAGCGGATATGACCATCATTCTTTTGCGGCCGTAACGATCCGCATAATATCCGCCTAATAAATTGGCAATTACCGAAAAAATTTGTGAGCCAATTAGTAATACCCCGGCAGTCCCTTTACCGAAAGATTCTGTAAAGTAAATTGTTAAAAAGGGAAAAAACATCCAAAATGTAACATTCATCAATGCTTCCCCAATAAGTCGAATTTTTAAATTTTTATCCCAATCCCTAAGTCTCATGTGATGATACCCCACTTTTGTATTTGACTTTATTATCTTACTTGGAAAAGGAAGGGTGGACAATAGGGAGATTGGTTTCTTTTCGAAAAGATGGATATTCAGTTTGTGGATCATAGAATATAATTTGTGCGGCATGGAATATGGTTTGAGGATCACAAAAAGCCATTTGTGGATCATAGTTCCCAAAAAGAACTGAATTTTAAATCGCACTTTACTTTATAAAAAGAAAAAAACCCACTATAAAGTGAGTTCATTCCTATCTAAATCGCCCAATCCCCATTACGGAAAATTGGTTCTGCTGTTCCATCTTCCTTGATTCCGTCGATATTCATTTCGGCTGAGCCTACCATGAAATCAACATGTGTGATGCTTTGGTTTAAGCCGTTTTTCAGCAGTTCTTCACGTGACATTTTTTTGCCGCCTTCAATACAGAATGCATACGCACTGCCAATCGCAAAATGGTTTGATGCGTTTTCATCATATAATGTATTTAAGAAAAGAATATTTGATTGAGAAATCGGCGAATTATGAGGAACGAGAGCGACTTCTCCAAGATAATGGGATCCTTCATCTGTTTCGATTAGTTGTTTTAAAATTTCTTCGCCTTCTTTTGCTTTCACGTCGACAATGCGCCCTTTTTCAAAATACACGGTAAACTCATCGATAATGTTTCCGCCATAGCTTAATGGTTTTGTACTTGAGACATGGCCGTCAACGCCGTTTTTATGTGGAACGGTAAATACTTCCTCAGTAGGCATATTCGCCATAAATTCAATATTTTGTTCATTCAGGCTTCCGGCACCTACCCAGAGATGACCATTTGGAAGTTCAACTGTTAAATCTGTTCCAGGGGCAGTATAGTGCAATTTTTTGTAGCGTTTTTCATTTAAATAATCGACTTTCTCATGTAAGGATGCATCATGTTCTTTCCAAGCTTGGATAGGATCGGCATGGTCTACACGTGTTGATTTGAAAATCGCATCCCAAAGCTTTTCAACGGCTTCTTCCGAAGACACATCTGGAAATACTTTTTTGGCCCATGCTTCAGATGGAACACCAATAACCGTCCAGCTTACTTTATCCGATTGAATGTATTGACGATATGTTTCTAATGCTTGACCAGCGGCCTTTTGGAAATTAGAAATACGTTTAGGATTCACACCCTTTAATAAATCCGGGCTGGATGAAACGATTGAAATGAAGGCAGCACCATTTTCCGCCAGTTCTGTCGTCTCTGCCGCACGATGCTTTGGATATTCTGTAAATGCTTCATCGGGTGCTAAGTCATATTTTAGCCTTGAAACAACATCATCATTCCAGTTTACAACTACATTTTTGGCTCCAACTTCATATGCCTTTTTTGTGACAAGTCGCACAAATTCTACAGCATCGGTTGTAGCATTTATTGCAAGTGTTTGGCCTTTTTGTACATTTACGCCGACTACAACTGCCAGTTCAGCATATTTCTCAAGCTTCTCTTGAAATGTTGTCATTTATGTATTCTCCCCTTTTTTCAGAATCTTCTTCTCTATTTTAACAATCGAACAACATAAAGGAAACACAATATTTTTTATCAAAAAGGATAGAATGGAGGAAAAGTATAAATCGATGGAGGAAAAAATGATTACAATTAAACGTGTGTATGAACCTGTTAATGAAGCCGATGGAAAAAGAGTATTAGTTGATCGTTTATGGCCGCGGGGAATTTCAAAGGAAAAGGCAGAAATTGATGAATGGATGAAAGATATCGCTCCGAGCAATGAACTTAGGAAATGGTTTAATCATGATCCAGAGAAATTTGAAGAATTTAGTCAGAAATACAAGGAGGAACTGAAGGAACCAGAAAAGAAAAAGGAATTGGATAAATTAATCAAAATGAGTGATGGAAATACTGTAACACTCGTCTATTCGGCAAAAGATGAGGAACATAATCAAGCCGTCGTTTTAAAACATTATTTAGAAGAATAGTCAGGGAAAGTTAAAGACACTAAAATGCGTATCTCAGCATGCTTTAAGCACTTTTTTCAGTATTGTTAAAGGTATTTATGAATTTGCAAGTGATGGAGGAACCGCCGCAAATGGAAGAAAAGACCAAATGGCAAGTTCATTCCTTTGGCAACAAAAAAAAGGCTCTCTTAAGAACCTTCTTCTTGTGATTGAAATAACATCCGATAGTTCAGCGGATTTTGGACGATGTCTGCTAATGTATATTGATCAAGCACGGTTAAATAAGCGACTAGTGCTTTATTTAGTAGGTGTTTCAGTCCGCACACGGGGGAGATGATACATGAACCTGGCTTGCCATCAAAGCATTCGACTAATTGGAAGTCTTCCTCAGTTTTACGAACAATCTTGCCAATATTAATTTCCTTAGGGGGCATAGCTAAACGGATTCCTCCGTTTCTCCCCCGGATTGTTTCTATCACTCCCATCTTCCCTAATTCATGGGTCACCTTCATTAAATGATTTTTTGAAATCCCATATACTTCTGCGATTTCCTTTATATTGGATAGCTTCCCGGGCTCGAGTGAAGCTAAATAAATTAGAACCCTCAGCGAATAATCGGTATAGTTTGTTAACCTCATCTAATCACCTTCTTACATTCTATTTACATTATACCGTTTACGAATATTCACTGTCTAAAATGTGACAGCTTTTTTAAAGATGTATTTGAAATATTGCTTTTAACAATTTCGAGGAGTATCTTAAAGATGTATTCAAAATACTTCTTTAAAAAAGAGGAGAGATTCTAAATGTTATCACAAAAAACAATAGATATTGTTAAATCAACAGCACCAATTTTAGAAACTGAAGGAACAAAAATTACTACTTGTTTTTATAAAATGATGTTCGAGGCACATCCGGAATTATTAAATATTTTTAACCATGTTAATCAAAAACAAGGTCGTCAACAAACAGCTTTAGCAAACACTGTTTATGCTGCAGCGAAATATATTGACCAACTTGAAGTGATTGTCCCTGTAGTCACACAAATTTCTCATAAACACCGTGGACTAGGAATTAAGCCAGAACATTATCCAATCGTTGGAGAATTTTTACTTAAAGCGATTAAAGAAGTTCTTGGAGATGCGGCAACTGACGAAATTATTAATGCATGGGCTGAAGCTTATGGCGTCATTGCGCAAGCGTTTATTGATGTAGAAAAAGGCATGTATGATGCAGCAGCAAATCAAGAGAATGGCTGGATTGATTTTAAAGACTTCACAGTTGTTAAAAAAGAACAAGAGAGCAATGTAATCACTTCATTCTATTTACAACCAAAAGATGGATCAGGTGTTACAACATACGAACCAGGACAATACTTAACAATCCGTGTGAAAATTCCTGGTGAGGAATACACATTAAATCGTCAATACAGCTTATCATGTGCACCAGGTCACGATTATTACCGTATTTCTGTTAAAAAAGAAAAAGATTTCGATCCGAACGGAAAAGTATCAAACTATTTACATGATCATGTAAATGAAGGGGATACAGTTGAAGTTAGTGCTCCATCAGGTATCTTTACATTAAATATGGAAGAAACTGCACCAATCGCACTTATTTCCGGTGGTGTTGGTTTAACACCGATGATGAGTATGTTGGAAACATTAGCTGATACTGGTTCTAAACGTGAAATTTACTTTATCCATGCAGCTAGAAATGAAGAATTCCATGCATTTAAAGATGACGTAGAAGAAATTACTGCAAGACTTGAAAATGGCCATGCATACTATGGTTATGAAAAACCATTAAATGCAAACGGAGACCACCATTTCGAAGGATATTTATCAAAATCATTCCTTGAAAATATTATTAATGAAGAAACAATTACTTATATTTGTGGACCAGTTCCATTCTTAAAAAATGCTGTGCGTATTTTAACTGAACTTGGTGTAAAAGACGAAAATATTCGTTACGAATTCTTCGGTCCTGCAATGGATTTAAAAGCTGAAGAAAAAGAAACAGTGAAAGCATAATCATTTGTTAACATATCGGATAAGGAAGAAGCGGTACGATGATAATGCGAATTCGGCAGCTATGGTACCGGAGTAGAGAGAAGCGGTACGATGGCAACGCGAATGTCGCATCCATGGTACCGGAAAAGGGTGAAGCGGTACGATGGCAACGCGAATCTCGTAGCCATGGTACCGGAAAAGAGAGAAGCTGTACGATAGTAACGCGAATCCCGCAGCAATGGTACTGGAGTAGAGAGAAGTGGTACGATGGCAACGCGAATCTCGTAGCCATGGTACCGGAAAAGAGAAAAGCGGTACGATGGCAACACGAATCCCGCAGCAATGGTACGGAGTAGAGAGAAGCTGTACGATGGTAACGCGAATCCCGCAGCAATGTTACCGGAAAAGGAAGAAACGGTACGATGATAACGCAAATCCTTCAGTAATATCGGCATATGAATACTTTTTAACGGTATTAATGTGCTGATTTTTTTATTTGTATGGATTTTCCCCGCACTTCTAAAATTGGATAAATACATTTTTTAGTGAAACAATAGTTTTGTCAAGACCATTGCGACAAAGTTAGTTTTCTTCTTTATTGAATGAAGGTTTTCGGAGTTTTATCATTATAGGTGAAATATATTAATGAAAGGAAGAGAGCGAATGGCGAAATCAAATGTTAAAGTAGCTGTTCAGAAGTTCGGTAACTTCTTAAGTTCCATGGTAATGCCGAATATTTCAGCTTTCATTGCATGGGGTTTAATTACTGCACTATTTATTCCTACTGGTTTCCTCCCGAATGAAAGCCTTGCCAAAATGGTTGACCCAATGGTTCACTACCTACTTCCATTACTCATCGGATATACCGGTGGTAAGTTGGTACATGACCAGCGTGGAGCGGTTGTTGGTGCCATTGCAACGATGGGGGTCATCGTTGGAGAACCAAATGTACCTATGTTTTTAGGTGCCATGATTATGGGGCCACTTGGCGGTTATGTCATAAAGAAATTCGATCAATGGATTGAAGGTAAAGTTAAAGCCGGTTTTGAAATGCTTGTTAACAATTTTTCAGCAGGTATTTTAGGCGGGATTTTGGCAATATTAGCGTTTTTAGGAATTGGTCCGGCTGTAAAAGTTTTAACTGCTTGGCTTGTAAGTGGTGTTGATTGGTTGGTAGGAGCAGGACTATTACCATTAACAAGTATCATTATTGAGCCTGCAAAAATACTATTTTTAAATAATGCAATTAACCATGGTGTTCTTTCGCCAATTGGGATAGAGCAAGCAAAAGAAGCAGGGAAATCGGTGTTATTCCTTCTTGAAGCGAATCCGGGCCCTGGTATTGGTGTATTACTTGCTTATTGTTTTTTTGGAAAAGGTACAGCAAAGAGATCGGCACCAGGTGCAGCGATCATTCAATTCTTTGGTGGTATTCATGAAATATACTTCCCGTACATTTTGATGAAGCCAATGTTATTCTTCGCAGTTATCCTTGGGGGAATAAGCGGAGTTTTCACATTAGTTCTTTTAGGTGGCGGACTATTTGCACCAGCATCACCTGGTAGTATTTTAGCCATTGCTGCCGTTACACCACATAGTGCGGGAGCATATATTGCTAACTTTGCAGGGGTAATCGTAGCAGGTGTCGTTTCCTTTATTGTATCAGCGTTGATATTAAAAACTGGAAAACAAACAGAAGAAAATATTGAAGATGCAGCACGTAAAATGCAAGAAATGAAAGGAAAGAAAAGCTCAGTAGCAGATGTTTTTGCTTCACAGCCAGGAGAATTTCCGGAAAACGTACAGAAAATTGTTTTCGCTTGTGATGCAGGAATGGGATCAAGTGCGATGGGTGCTTCTTTACTTCGTAAAAAGGTGAAAGAAGCTGGCTTAAATCTATCGGTTACCAATACAGCGATTAGTAATTTACCAGCTGATGCACAAATTGTTGTGACACAGGAAGAGCTTACACCGAGAGCACAGAATAAACTGCCAAATGCGTTCCATATTTCTGTGGATAACTTCTTATCAAGTCCGGAATATGATCGCTTAATCGATCGATTAAAAGGAAATGGTAAAGATGATCTTCAAGAAATTGTTGAGGATGCTGAAGATGCAGTTCCGGGTGCAGATGATCATGAAAATGATTTATTATTAGAAGAAAACGTATTTTTAAATCAATCATTTGCAAATAAAGAGGAAGCGATTCGTTTTGCAGGAAATGCATTATATAAAGCGGGATATGTGAAAGAAAGCTATATTGATGCGATGATTGCACGTGATCAAATAACATCAACCTTTATGGGAAATGATGTAGCGATTCCACATGGAACAGAGGAAGCGAAGAAGGATGTTCTTAAATCCGGATTTACCGTTATCCAAGTACCGAATGGTGTTGATTTTGATGGCAATAATGTTCGTTTAATCTTTGGAATTGCAGGAAAAGATGGAACACATCTTGAAATATTATCAGGAATAGCTGTCACATGTTCGGAAATGGATAATATTGAAAAGATGGTTGCAGCAAAATCAGCGAAAGAAATTATCGCTATCTTAAATGATAAAGAATAACAATCGAAATAGAAAAGCGTTATGATGCGCTTTTCTATTTCTGTATTTTCTCTTGTAATAGTAATTATGGAAAAGGGATGGTTGCATGTTTATTACTTCAAGGGAAAAAGCAATTATTGAACTGATTATTAAGACATCTGGGAAGCATACGGCTTTTTCCATTGCTACATTTTTAAATGTAAGTGTACGAACGATTCAACGGGATTTGAAAGCAATCGAAAAAATCCTCGAGCAATTTCAATTGCAATTGGTAAGAAATCCGAATAAGGGTTTAAGTATTGAAGGGAAAAATGAACAAGTTTTCCGCTTAGTACAACATTTAGCAAGCAGCCAGCCGATTGACCAACCACCTCAAGAGAAAAAGCTTCAATTGTTACTAAGCTTATTTCAAACAGCTGAATCTTTTAAAATTCAAGTGTTAGCTCATGAGCTTGGTGTCAGTATTACGACATTATCTGCTTATCTCGATGAGTTAGCAGAATGGTTAACAAACTTTCAGTTAGTGCTTAGTAGAAAAAGAGGTGTCGGTGTAGAGCTAACTGGGGAAGAAGTGAATAAACGAAAAGCACTTGCTAACTATTTTTTGCTGTATTTTAACGAGGAATTGATTGAGAGTTTGTTTTTGTTGGAGCAAGGACAGGCCGAGAACAATCAAATTCTCCACTTTTTCCGATCCGATTATTTACTAACAATTGAGCGATTGGTTAATGACATTGTGAATAAAAGGCAAACACGTCTTGCTGATAGTGATTATATCGGTCTCGTCATTGAAATTTGTATTACGATGCAAAGGGCAATGAATGGCTTTCGGATCGAAGAGGATGAAAATCTTGTTGAAGATTCAGATGAATATCGTCAAATAGAAAACATATGCAACTGTTTAGAGGAAGGGTTTCCGGTTCAATTTAATCGTGGAGATATCCACTATTTATCCACAGTATTAAAAGGTTCAAAGCTGCATGAAGCTGGGTTCGTCCCTTATGATAGTGTCATTTTAGGACAATTGATTAAAAATATCATTCAATCCGTTTCGACACAGCTACATATCGACTTGACGAATGATTTCTCTTTGTTTCAAGGGCTGCTTGCCCACATGCTGCCATCCCTATTCCGAATGAAACAAAATATGAGTCTATATAACCCGTTAACAGAGGAAATTAAACAGAAATATCCCGTCCTTTTTCTTGCAGTGAAGAATAGTGTGGAAAAAGAGTTTAAGGAATTTGTGACATTTCCCGATGAGGAAATTGCTTACATCGTTCTCCATTTCGGTTCTGCCTTAGTGTTGAAAGAGGAGCAATTGCCTATTAAGGCACTCGTCATCTGTCCGACAGGGATTGGAACGTCCAAAATGCTGGCAAGCCGTATAAAAAAAGAAATTACGGAAATCGATTCTGTTGAAATCAAATCAATTAAAGACGTTCAGAAGCAAAAAAGCTTAAATCAATTTGATGTCATACTTTCTACGGTTCGGCTTCCGTTTATGAATAATGAATATATATTAGTCAATCCGTTGTTAAGTAAAGAAGATATTAAGACAATCAGGAGCTTTTTACAGAAAAATATTGAACAGCTTACGAGAAATAAACTTTATACCGGGTTATCCACAAATGAAGACTCATCATCCACAAGGCAACAGCCATTAATGGATGTATTACAGGAATTAAAAGATACACATACAAGCATCGAAGCAATTATTCAACATTTTCATGTAGTTCAAATAACGAATAAAACCGATTATCAACAAGTTATGAAGAATATGTTAATAACAGCTGAGAAGGACAATCTTATTTCTAATGTGGAAAGCGTTTTTGAAGCGCTAATCGATCGTGAAAGAAAAGGCGGTCTGGGGATTCCGGGAACCGGCATGGGCCTTTTTCATTGTCGAAATCCACATGTGGATAAACTTATTTTTCAAATCGCCCATTTGGAAGAACCTTGTGTTATTAAAGGTATGGACGGAAATGATATGTACATGAAAAGTTTATTATTGATGTTAGCCCCTGAAGAATTAAGTCCTAGAGAGCAGGAAATGATAAGTTTGTTAAGTACGAGTTTGATTGAAAATAATGAAGCAATTATGATTTTTTCCTCCTCGGATGAAAAGATCATTCGTTCGAAGATGGAAACAATTTTTTTAGATTATTTATATACTAACGTGATAAAGGAATGAGTTTACATGAAACAAGTTGTACATTTTGGTGCAGGAAATATTGGTAGAGGGTTTATTGGCGCGCTATTTTCACAATCAGGTTACCATGTCACATTCGTAGACCTTGCAGACCAAATCATTGATGGTCTTAATAGTGATAAGCAATACGATGTGAAGTTGGCGACGGATCAACAAGAAACAATGACGATTACGAATGTTTCCGGACTAAATAATATGAAACAAGAAAAAGAAGTAATCGAAGCGATTAAAAATGCAACATACTTAACGACTGCAATTGGTCCTAATATTTTACCAAGAATTGCGCCGTTAATTGCGAAAGCATTAACAGAAAGAGTACAAGCTACAGATGAAAAATTATATGTCATAGCATGTGAAAATCAAATTTCGGCAACAGACTTGCTAAAAGGCTACATAGAAGAAAATCTGGATGATGAAACGAAGAGTAAATTATCTGGTAGAATCTATTTCTTTAATTCTGCTGTCGACCGTATTGTCCCTATTCAAAATAATCAAGGCTCCCTCGATGTGCTAGTCGAACCTTATTTTGAATGGGTTGTTGAAACAGCCGAAACGATTCCTCCTGTTGAAGGAATGACAATCGTTGCAGACCTTGCCCCATTTATTGAAAGAAAACTTTTTACCGTAAATACAGGGCATGCGACCATTGCCTATTTTGGCTACCTTGAAAACAAAGCGACAATTGATCAAACATTGGCAGACGAAGCTATTGTCAAACAAGTAAAAGCAACACTTGGGGAAACAGGGGCGTATTTAATCAAGCAATATGGTCTAAATCCTGAAGAGCATGAAAAATATATTAATAAAATTATCAATCGTTTTCGCAATGCCTATTTAAATGATGCAGTTACAAGAGTGGGACGCTCGCCAATTCGTAAACTTGGTCCGAATGACCGTCTTGTCCGTCCAGCAACAGAAGCGCAAAAAGCAGGTCTATCATTTACAAACCTCGCAAAAGCAATCGCTGCTGCCTTGCTTTTTGATTACAAAGAAGACGAAGAAGCGGTGAAGGTTCAGGAAATGATTCGTGAGCATGGCGTAGCCTATGTTCTTCAAGAAGTAAGTGGATTAGCTGAGGATAGTGAGGTTGCTCAGGAAGTGTTACGACAATACGATTTATTGAAAAAGTAATTTTTAGAAGATCAGATGTATAGGGATAGGTGAACAGGTGAGAGTACTTGTTTTATCTATCCCTTTTGTACTTTTGGCACTGCCGATATGCTCGTGAGCAACAAGCAGATTCTGCGATCGGTGTTGATATTTCTTAAAAAAATACTTCAAAAGTCAAGAGAAAAAACCAATGGACCTTAATAATATGCCGATTGAAGACATATATTTTTTAGTCTCCCAATTTGATGTAGTTATCAGTTCATTAGCTTTACATTATTTATTTTTTTGGATAATCTGTCAATATGTCTACAATTGTTTTGTTTTTTCAGTAGAACATCCAAGTCATTTGTGGATCATAGCCTCTTTTTCTCGCGGTGGATTTTCAGTTCGTGGATCATAGAATTTCATTTGTGACGCATGGAACTGGATTTGTGCATCATAAAAAATCATTTGTGTACCATAGCCTCTTTTTCTCGCGGTGGATTTTCAGTTTGTGGATCATAGAATTTCATTTGTGACGCATGGAGCTGGATTTGTGCATCATACAAAGTCATTTGTGGATCATAGACTCCTTGTCGATCGGCTGATTTTCAGTTTGTGGATCATGGAATTTCATTTGTGCCGCGTTATATATAAAAGTCCAAGATCCTGAGAAAGCTGCCAAGTTTTATTCGAGCGTATTCGGATGGGAAATTTCAGCGCCTAATTGGGACTATCGCGAAGTCACTACAGGGGGAGAAGAAAAGTCAGGGATAAACGGGGGGATTGCAAAAGGTCCAAATGATTATCCTTACGGAACACGTATTCAAATCGAAGTTGATTCAATCGATGAAGCTATTGAGAATGCGAAAGAAAATGGCGCAATGATTGTTCGTGAAAAAATGGAGTTTGATCAATTTTATCTTGCTTACTTAGTAGACCCTGTTGGACTTGGTTTTGGTCTAATTCAAAATAAATGAAACACAGCATTTAAAGAGGCTGGGACAAAACCC
>NZ_NAZB01000033.1:0-1798 GCF_003055045.1 Heyndrickxia sporothermodurans | reverse complement strand
GTATCCAGCGTAGGTGACCTTAACTTCTGTAGCTCCAATCCGATTCTTTGTTGTATAGTTTGAGATAGTTAAATCTCTCATCGCCTCGACAAATGCATCAATATCTTCATAGAATGGTTGATCAATCGTCCGGTCAACGATGTCCCCGACTTTTCCAGTAAATCGATGTAATACTTCAAAGTCTTCGTATAAGTGTTGAAATTTGTCCTTCTGGCTGGTGTGATGAAAGGAGATGACCCCATCGCTATCGAGACTTGCAATATCTGATTCTGCATCTTCTAGATTGTCCGTGATGTCTTTGAGATCATCAATCATTCCTTTGCCCCAGCGCCCTAAACCAATTAAATCGCCAATACCTTCTTTCATCTTTTCCCAATCCGATGGGATATATTTTACGTCCATGAAAAAACTCCTGTTCATATAAACTGGACTTCCGATATTTTATATAACGTTTTTGTTCTTATTTCTTCATTTATCCTTAATTCATTTCTTTTTTATAATTTAATAAACATTTTAATTTCTAATAGCTGTACATCCTCTTTTTGTTCCCATTTTTCATAATAATATTTATTAGTTCAATTCATTCCTTTTTTTGCTATGTTAGTATCATCTGGCATCCCTATATATAAAGAATCTATGCAAATGACCAATTTTTGACCTTTTGTTTAACCTTCTTTTAATTTTCATTGGATTGCAAGTAATTGCCGTAAGGAAGTTTAGGTTTTTACGCATTCTCTATCTACTAAAGTCATAATGTAATTTTAATTGTTAAGTCTGTTTTGTTGACTTAGCACTACTTTATAAAAATAATCAAACGCCTCATCTTCATTATCTATTTCTTTAATTATGAAGTGACCTCCTCGTTCTCTTGTTTCATAAACTTTCCATACTCCTTGATCGTATGCACATCCCAATACAAGCGGCGCATCTGATATCTTGTCGAGTATCATTTTATATTCACCGATATTTATTTTTTCAGATTTAAATCTCTTTAAAAACTCTTGCTTTGTCATTTTTACCCTCCTAGTATTTTGGTATAACCCCTATCATTTCCAATGCTTGGGCGTTTAGTGGGGTTACAATCTGTTCAGCTCCACCATTCATTAATTTCTCTCCTGTAGAACTACTGATCCATGGAGCAGCTTTACCCTTCACTCCATAAGTGGTATCTAAATTTCCAACAACTTTCTTTATTCTATCTTGGTAGTCGTTATAGTTTGCTCTAAATCTATCAAAATCAATTTCTGAGATTGGATCTTTTCCATTAGCAACTACAACTTGATTCAACTCTTCAAGACTATCACTTTTGATTGCATCAATAGCGCTAAAATAGGATTCATTATTAAAGATTCCTACGTGCCTTGCTGAAGGGTTTTCTATATATGGTATTGCACGTTGATCATACGTGTAAGGAACACCATTATCAGGTAAAGTAGTGAAATTTTCTCCACCCTTTCCACCGACTCTATCCCATCTTCCAGGTAATGGGTTATTTCTATTAATCGCCAGAATTGTGCCTTCTTCAAATCCCATTTTATCAGGCCAATCTATATTCATTCTGCCATCAACAAACCCCTCAGGCTTTAAGAACTGCATGTCAGAGACAATAGTAATATCACCTTTTACTACTAATGCATCATATGCTTCATGAATCTTTTCAAATTTTTCTTCATTCGTTAAGTCATCTCGTTTTCCAATGTCATTAATGTGATTAAAATATTCTCCTATATGCTTAAATTTTAGGTTGTCAGTACCCTTACCACCACTAGCACCAAACCCATCAATCCTACTAACAACA
>NZ_NAZB01000032.1:0-114649 GCF_003055045.1 Heyndrickxia sporothermodurans | reverse complement strand
ACTTATTACCACAAGTCTTTTCAGAATAGTATAACATATTTTGCTAAAACTTTTTAAAGCGCTTTACTAATCTTTAGTCCCTATTTGCTAGCTGTTATGTCTAATAAGTCAGAAAATAGTAATGCATTCTGGGAACTTTTTAGGTAAAATGAATTATAAAGTATTTAGAGGAGAATTCTTCAGTGACGCTAAAAGCACGGTTATTCGATTTTTTACTATTTTTCACTTCATTAGCAGTAGCATTTAGTTTAGGTCATTTTACAATTGACCCCACTACATTTGTAATCGCATTACTTTTGTATTGGGTATTTTCTAGTCTTTATTACCAATTACCAATAATCAGCAAAAAAAACAATACTAGTTTTGATTATGGAATTAGCTATAGCCTTTCATTTGCTATTTTCACCGGAACATTAGGCTTATTGCTTTTTGAAACAATCTATCGTTTTACGGTCTATCTAACGAAAAGGTGGAAAAATACAGCGGATCCCGGTGAACTTTTAGATGTATTTTATAATATCGGTTCATTTGTCCTAAGTAACTCTATTTCCTATTATTTATTCACGCTTTTGCATCCCGGCTTTCAACATATTCCTTTTGGATTTTGGATATTAATGATTTTCCTAGTATGTGTAAGCTCCTTTCTTACAGGAACTTTTTTAGCTATTGTCCTTTATATTTCGGGGGATATAAAATCAAGGTCAGAAACCATCGAATTTATTTTTAAAACAAGAAGCTTTATGGATATTGGGAAAGTCGCCTTTACGAACGGACTATTACTCCTTCTTTTAGAAGAGGGAAAATGGGAGATGATTATCAGCCTGTTTATTCTTAACTATCTTGTTAACCGATCCTTTGTTTTCAAATCCCATAGCATACAAAACAAAATCGAAAGAGATAAATTTGAACAAATGGCATACACGGACTTTCTTACCGGGATTGCAAACAGAGCATACATGGATAAAAAAATGGCTGAACTTAATCAATCAAATGAAACAATTGCCATCGTTGTTGCAGATATCGATAAATTTAAAAGAATTAATGATAACTACAATCATGCCGTCGGAGACCGCGTCATCCAGCATTTTTCAACTATATTAAAAAGCCGCTTAAACTATGATGATTATTTATTTAGAAGTGGCGGCGAGGAATTCACACTGTTTCTAAGAAATCGATCGTTTGAAACGAGTGTCGCCTTAATCGAAACAATTTCACAGGATGTTATGAGTAATATGGTAACAGTTGAATATCATTCAGAGTCCATTCCTATCTCTTACACCGCCTCGTTTGGGCTTTATTTCCTCAAGTTAAATGATGATGTATCAATTGGTAAAGGATATGTATACGCAGACCAACTTCTTCTTCAGTCAAAAGAATTGGGTAGGAATAAAATAACGGTAAAGAACGCCATACTAAAGACAGATAATCAATGAGCATTGTTCATGATTCTCTGTCTTTTTTTGGAATAAAGTTATTTCCAGAAAATTTATTATTAATAATAACGGAGAATATAAAAACGCAAATACTAATATAACAATTATTTTGACAATAACTAAAATTACAAGTATTATATTATAATAACAAGGGAGGTAAATTTAATGTCAGAAATCAATAGACAGAAAATTGTGTCTAGTGTTCCTCAAAAGGGCTTTTTCGGACACCCGAAAGGATTATTCACCCTGTTCTTTACGGAATTCTGGGAACGTTTCTCATACTATGGAATGAAAGCAATTTTAGTTTACTATATGTATTATGAGGTCTCAAAAGGCGGTTTAGGACTTGATCAATCAACTGCCCTTGCTATTGTATCTATTTATGGATCATTAGTTTATATGTCGGGAATTATCGGTGGTTGGCTAGCTGACCGTATTTTTGGTACATCCAGGGCGGTATTTTTCGGTGGGATACTTATCATGCTCGGGCATATCGCCTTAGCCATACCGGGGAATATTTCATTTTTCTTCGTGTCAATGGTATTAATCGTCCTCGGTACGGGGTTATTAAAGCCAAACGTTTCTAGTGTGGTCGGTGAAATTTATAGCGAAGAGGATAGTCGTCGTGATTCCGGTTTTAGTATCTTTTATATGGGAATCAATCTTGGTGGATTTGTATCTCCTCTAGTTGTTGGGGCTGTACAATCAAATTATGGGTTCCACCTAGGCTTTGCCTGCGCAGCGGTTGGTATGTTTATCGGACTAGTTGTCTTTCTTGCAACGAAGAAGAAAAATCTTGGTCTTGCTGGAACCTTTGTTGCCAATCCATTATCTCCAACTGAAAAGAAAAAGGTATTCACTATAATTGGGTTAGCTATTGTTATTATTGCGATTTTATGTGCGATTGCTATTCCGATGGGAATCCTTAATTTTAAAACTTTTATCGGCTTAATCGGTATATTAGGAATTTTGATTCCGACTATGTACTTTATTGTAATGTATCGCAGCCCTAAAACAACAAAGGTAGAACGGTCACGCATAATTGCCTATATTCCATTGTTTATTGCTTCGGTTATGTTCTGGGCAATACAGGAGCAAGGATCAACCATCCTAGCAACTTACGCCGACAAACGGACACAATTAGATTTTGCTGGAATTCATATTTCACCTGCTTGGTTCCAGTCATTAAACCCATTATTTATTATTGTGTTTGCACCAGTGTTTGCATGGCTTTGGATGAAGTTAGGAAAACGCCAGCCATCTATTCCTAAGAAGTTTTCATTTGGATTATTATTTGCCGGTATTTCATTTTTAGTTATTCTTTTACCAGCATACTTCGGCGGCTCTAATTCATTGGTTAACCCGCTATGGCTTGTTCTTAGTTACTTTATAGTCGTAATTGGCGAATTATGTTTGTCCCCTGTTGGACTATCAGCAACTACAAAACTAGCACCTGCTGCATTCTCAGCACAAACAATGAGCTTATGGTTCTTATCTAATGCAGCTGCACAAGCAATTAACGCACAAATAGTAAAATTCTATACACCTGCAACCGAAATGGTCTACTTTGGAATCATAGGAGGGGCATCAATTGTTCTAAGTATTATTTTATTTATTCTCTCTCCAAAGATTCAAAGCTTTATGAAAGGTGTTCATTAAGAAAAGCGCGGGGCACCTAAACAAATAGTAAATTACATTTTCAAAAGCCTATGAAAACGAAAAGGGCTGCCTGATATTTTTCTGATCAGGCAGCCTTTTCTATTTATATTATCATATTTGGTTTAACCTAATTTTATAGGAAACTAGTGGTTAAGCGAGTGAACCGCCTTTTTTAAGATACTTTTCAATACCTTCTGCAGCGCGATATGCTAATGCTCCTACTGTTCCTGTTGGATTGTAGCCGGAATTATGACCAAAAGCATTTGCACCGGCGGAGAATACATTTTCACAATCCCACATTTGTAAATAATTATTTAGAGCGCTTGTCTCAGGATCTGCTCCCATAATTGAACCACCAGTATTATGTGTAGATTGATAGTTTCGAATATCATAGTCGCCTACTTTTTGGCCACCTTGATTGACTTTTGATGCGCCCATTTCTTTTAAAATTCCCGCAGTTTTTTCACCGAGATATTTACCTAATTGCTTATCTTGGTCTTTCCAGTTAAACGTCATACGAACAAGAGGATCACCAAAGGCATCTTTATAAGTTGGATCTAAATCTAAGTAATTATCTGCCCATGGCATGGATGCCCCTTGTGCACCAACTGAAATTGTGCGATTTGCGTATTTTATTGATGCATCTTTAAATTCTTTACCCCAAGAGGGTGTTCCCGCAGGTACCGCATTGTTTTGAATTGGACGATTTCCTGATTTACCAATTCGAACATTTGCACCGTGGATAAAGTTTAAATCAGAGTGATCAAAGAAGTCTCCGTTAAAATCATCAAGATTAGATCCTAATGCTCCAGCTCCGGCAAATACATTGTATTCTTTATCGAAGAATCCAGTAGATCCACCAAAGTTAACTTGATATGCATAGTTTTTACCAATTACACCTTGTCCTGTTTTTGGATCATATGGCTTACCTAATTTTGAATTTAACATGATCTTTACATTATTCATTTGATAAGCAGAAAGAACAACTACTTCAGCTTCTTGAATATATTCTTCACCCGTACGTGTATCAACATAAAGCACACCTGTTGCTTTTCCACCACTATGTAACACTTTACGAACTACAGAATGTGTACGCAGTTCATATTTACCAGTCTTCTCAGCGACTGGAAGAACAGTCACCACAGGGTCTGCCTTAGCTCCATACTCACAACCGAATCTTTCACAGAAACCACAATATTGACAAGCTCCACGACTAATATTGTCTGGATTTGTGTAGTTCTCTGATAGATTGGCTGATGGCATACTATATGGATGATATCCAAGTTTACTAGCTGCATCTTTGAATAATTTCATTTCTGAGCTTTCAAGCATTGGCTTTGTCGGATATTTGTATTGTGGTGAACCTTTTAATGGGTTCGGCTCTCCGGAAATACCCGACATTTTTAAGAATTTATTGTAGTAAGGTAATAATTCATCATGAGTGATTCCCCAATCTTGAATCGTCATACCTTTAGGAATTTTGTTTTTGCCGTAATGCTCAACGGTTTTAGAATAAATTTCAAAATCGTATGGTAAAAACAAATAAGTTTGTCCGTTCCAATGAACCCCAGAACCACCTAATCCATCACCAAACAGGAATGAACCCCATTCGCGATATGGTAATGCTTTTTGCTTTAGATTATGACGAATTGTTACCGTTTCTCTCGATAAATCTTGCATTAATTCATATCGTTGTGCATAGCGCAATTCATCATGTACTTTTAGATAATCTTGTGTAGAACGGCTTTTTCCTCGTTCTAGACCTACTACTTTATATCCTTTTTTAGTAAGCTCAGAAGCAATAATACCACCAACCCAGCCTACACCAACTGTTACTATATCAGTCTTTGGTAATTTCTTTGCCATAACTAGTCACCTTCTATTAGAGAATTTATCACATTGAACTTAAGCTTTTCGGATCCATTTTCACAAACGAATCTTTTTCGATAATATCTTTATAAGACATTTGATGTCCTGGGAAGTTTTTCATTTTCCATCCAGCCATATCTTTATTTCCACCGTACATTGGATCAGCATAAACTCCCTCAATCGTTGCCTTTCTTAATAATCCAAAAAAGTTACTCGCTGAAGTTGCACCATTTAGTTTTACTTTATCTGCCTCAAAATCTTTTAAAATAGCAACTTGTTGATCGCCTTCAAGCTCATGGAATTTCTTCTTATGTTTCTTTTGTGCAGTACTATTTAAAGCTTGAATTCCCAAATCAAATATTTCATGTCTTTTTAGATGGGTTTGATATCCTAGCTCTGGAACAGAATCAGCAAGAGAAAAAGGACCGGACATGTATTCCTTTGTATTTAATCCCCAATTCCCAGCTAATTGGTGGTCAATATAATACGCTACATCTAAGTCTTTTGCTCCAGGACCTACATCTGTTTTAGGAAAAATTTGTTCTGCCGCAGCTTCAATTGTTGAAAAATCCTCTTGATTCGTGAAATACATCAACGCTCTTGACGGATTGGATGAGTTAGACATTTGATGACCACCGGGTTCCGTTGATGCTGGTTTCGAAGAACCAGGTTTTTTTCCAATCAAACCACCTAATGCACCACCGACAATAAGTCCACCGACAGTCAATCCGGAATTTTTCAAGAAAACACGTCTTGAATTATCTTGTACACCATTTTGATTTTTTTTATCTGACACACAAAAAACCCCCAATTATCATTACTAAATAATGTGATTTAACAAAAGAATAATCTTAACCCTGTTCAATACTAGGTTAAGATATTATTTGTTGGGACTATGAAGTTAGCAATTCATCATCATACAAACGAAATACTAAATACCTGCATAAAATTAATTTTTAGTATCCTTTTTTTCTTCTGACTCAAAAGGTTCTGTTACATCATCAACAACCTCTTTTGTTGATTTTTTGAATTCTCGAAGTGTATCACCAACCGCTTTACCTAGTTGTGGCAATTTAGCGGGCCCGAATAAAATTAAAGCGAGAACTAGAATAATAATTAGACCTGGAATTCCGATTGAACTAAACATAAATATTCACTCCTAAAAAATAATTTTGATGAAACTATGAATCTCTTACCCTTTTTTCTTATAAATAGAACTTGAGCAAATAATACTAATCTCAAACAAAAGAAGTAGAGGTATGCTGACTAATATTTCAGATACAAAATCCGGCGGAGTAATAGCTGCAGCTATAACGACTAATACCATATACGCCACTTTTCTAATTTTTCGTAATAACTGCGGATTTACAATACCAACCTTCGTAAGGAATATGACGATTACAGGCAACTCGAACATAATACTAATTGGAAATATGATTCCAAACATCAGTTTAAAATACTGATTAATTCCGTATGTTTCCGTTGCTCCGATTGTTTGATTGATTTTAGTTAAAAATTGAAGCATCATCGGGAACAAAACAAAATAACTAAAGAATACGCCTAAAATGAATAAGAAAAATGAAATAGGAATAAAAATAAATGTACCTTTTTTCTCCTGTTCAGTTAATCCTGGCTTCACAAACTTCCACGTTTGATATAAAGCAACAGGTAAGGTGATTAATACCGAAACAATAAGGGCACATTTTAAATAGATGGTTATTCCATCTCCGAATCCAAAAACATTCCACTCTATATCCACAGCTGAAGGTTGATTTTTAATAAAGTTTAAAATCGTAGAAGATACGAAAAATCCTAAAATTAAAGAAAGTATAAAAAATACAATAACGATAATCATCCGTTTTCTTAATTCGGTTAGATGCGAAACAAGTACATGTTCTTGATCGTTTTGATGATTTGCCTGTTCCATATTAAATTAGAGCTCACCCCTTTTTAAACGGATAAAATAATAGTATACTTATATTTAGGAAAACGAAATAACAAAAACCATTATACGCCCAAAAAATTGAAAAATCACTAAAACTTTAAAAATTTTTTTGAAAAATGATTAGGAATTAAAAAAATTTTTTCATAAGGAGAAAAACAATGACTACTCACAATAAAGCGGAACTATCTCTTTTCAGTGAGGTTCTTTTATCAGTACTATTAACCGCGTGCCTAGCAATCTTTCTTTTTAAATTCAATGACACTTTTCCTTGGTTATCCTTTATTGGTATTCCAATTGGACTTGCAGTGATCATTGCATGTTGGGAGCAGAAAAAGAATAGTTGGTCTCTTTTAATTACCGGATTGGTACTAAATACGATTGTATGGTCAGTTGTATTTAATTGGACATCCTTTTTCTAAGTTTGTAAGAAAAGTGAAAGCGCCTTGCTCAGTTTTTCAAAAAGAGAACCTGAACCCCATTTTTTTGGGTCAGGTTCTCTTTTTATTACCCTTATTTTTTCTTTGATAACCATTCAGCGACACTTTTCGCCTCGTCTTTTGAGATAAGACCGGCAGGCATTTTTCCGTTTTTTCCGTTATTAATAATATTTTCTATCTTACCTTGATCATATTTGGAACCAATTTTATTCAAGGCCGGACCCGCACCACCTTGTAATGTATCTCCATGGCAAGTAATACAATTTTTCTTCACTATTGCCTCTGCATTAGCAGTCGTATTAGCTGATGCATGTTCACTAGTACTTGCTGTTTGCGAAGATTGAGGTCCCTTGTATATAAACAATACAAATACTAAACACACCAAAAGAACAATATTGATTCCAAAGGAAACCCATGTCTTTTTCATATAAAAAACCTCCTAGAATAAAGTATTTAGTAATACGAACTTTCTTATTATAACTCAATAAAAGATGGTGAAAAGTAAAAAACACTTTTTTGAAAATTCATTATACTGGAATACAAAACGAAAATTGTCATTCATTTACTTTTATAAAGCTATATTGAAATAACATTTACTAATTTCTTTCTCATTTACTTCTGTCATATTGAATAGTAATAAAAAAGAGGAGGGAGTCATGTGCAAAAAGGCAAAACACTAAAGTTTGGAGACACGATTGGCTTAATTGCCCCTGCTAGTCCCACAAAAAGGGACCGGACTCTCAAGGCAATTGAAACAATTGAACGTCTTGGATTTCATGTAATAGCAGGCAATAGCTGTTTTCAAGAATTAGGCGGTTATTTAGCGGGTACTCCAAAGAGCCGCGCTACGGATTTGAATTCAATGTTTATGAATGACAGAGTAGATGCTATTTTATGTATACGAGGAGGATACGGTACTCCCCAACTATTGACATACGTAGACTATGAGATGATTGCTGAAAATCCTAAACTATTTATTGGTTATAGTGATATTACAGCACTTCATATTGCATTGATGCAAAAAAGCCATTTGGCAACTATACATGGTCCGATGGCCGCCTCTGATTTAATCGATGCGGATGATTTTACAAAACAAGCCTTATTAAGGACAGTGATGGACCATCATCCTCTTGGAAAACTTATGAATCCGAATAAGGAAAATATGTGCAGTATGGTAGATGGTGAAGCAACCGGCGAAATTGTTGGTGGAAATCTCTCGCTAATTTGTGCATTATTAGGAACACCCTATGAACTAGATACGAAAGGAAAACTATTGTTTTTAGAGGATATTGATGAAGAGCCATATAAGGTTGACCGAATGTTAACCCAATTAAAGTTAGCGGGAAAATTAACGGATGCTGCCGGTATTATCCTTGGGTCATGGACAAATTGCGAAAGTAAAACGGATCCAAATGGTTATACATTGATGGATGTGTTTAAAAATATACTAATTCCAACCAATAAACCCATTATTTATAACGTATTTGCTGGACATTGTAAAACGAAATTGGCCTTGCCACTTGGTGTAAAAGCACGTGTAGACGCAACAAATAGACACTTGATAATAGAAGAATCCATTACTTGCAATTAGTTTTAAAGAATAGAGAGTCTCATAGACTTACGAGACTCCCCTACTTACTCACAAACAATGACATGTCGGGAAAATGTGCCCTTTTTTGCAATAGCACGGTCAGTAATGATAAATCCCGCTTCTAGTAGAATGTCATCAATTTCTTCAATTGTTATTACGACCAATTTACTAGAAAATCTCCGCGCACTTTGTAACATGTTCAATTTATCAGCATCCGGTAAAACAGAACATAAATTATACGGCATATCGATGATTGCTACATCATACTTTTCTGTTATCTTATTCATATCTCTAACAGTTACTTCACCTTCAAGTCCAAAATAAGCAAGGTTTTCTCTTACCCCTGGAACAATAAGATAATTTCTGTCGCTTCCAACGATATCTATCCCCATCGACAAAGCCTCCACTAATACTGTTCCAATTCCACAACAGGGGTCTATGGCTTTAGTTCCAACTGGATTAGGAACGGCAATATTTACCACTGACCTTGCCACACGTGTACTGAGTGCCGTTGAATAACTATTTGGCTTTTTTTGATGCCGCAACCAACTTGCGTCATTCTTAACGTACTCACCAAATACCCACCTTTCATCTATACGTAAAATACCAAATAGTCGATCTGGATTGATTAAATTCGGTTCTCCGTCGATATGCAATCCAATTTCCCGCTCTATCTCTCGTCGCTTAGTAAAGCTTATCTTTTTTGTCTGATTGAAGTCACCGCTTTTTACATAAATAACTTTATACGTATACGCCCCTACCTTTAACTGTTTTACTTTCTGCACGATATCTTGAAGTTCATTTCCTTCAAAAATGACATCAATTCGTTCTTTTAAAAACGGGCTCCTACTAGGATTAATTTTTACAGGACTTTCAATTATGCGAAAATCATTATTTATATTGTTTATATCAAACAGTGTGCGTAGCTCTAATTCACAAAGCGATTGTTCCTCATCGCGATAGGAATATGTATAAACATAAGATATTGGCTTATAATTTTTACCTTCCAACAATTCTCATCCTTTATCGCAGAAATTTTAAAAACTGGGAAACTAGCTTGTTTTTCCTAGTATTGGATCTGCTTCATTCATTATATCAAAGAACTCGGACTATCCAACAAAAAGGAGTTCTTGAAAAACTTTAAAAGGATTCTATCCATTAGGCACGAATTACTTACTATAAAAGGGGGAAATTAATTTGGAAACTGCTTTACAAAGTCATAAAAAAAGGAAAATAAATTGGAAAAAGGTATCAATTTGGACGCTATCCATCATCGTTGTTTTAATCCTTGTTGGCTATTTTGCGGCGAGCGCGTACATCTCTCGTTCTTTACCTAAAACAGAAGGTAAAATAAAATTGTCCGGATTAAATGCTAAAGTGAACGTCATACGAGATAAAAATGGTGTGCCCCACATTGATGCAGAAAATGAACAAGATTTATATATGGCACAGGGGTATATTCAAGCACAGGATCGTTTATTTCAAATGGATCTAAGCAGGCGCCAAGCTTCAGGTGAATTAAGTGAAGTTGTCGGCGAAGCGGCTATCGATAAAGACAAATACTTCCGTACACTTGGTTTAAGAAGAGCTGCCACTGCATCCTATAATGAATATTCATCACAAGCGAAAGAAACATTACAGTGGTTTGCCGACGGAGTAAATGCCTATATAAAGGAATTAAAAGACAACGGAAAATGGCCGATTGAATTTACAATCCTTGGCTATAAGCCGAAGGAATGGACACCAATTGATTCACTAACAATTGGAAAATACATGGCATTTGACCTTGGGGGACATTGGGAAGATCAAGCATTCCGCTATTACTTACTGCAAAACTTTCCTAAGGAAAAGGCCTATGATTTATTCCCATCCTATCCAAAAGACGCACCATACATTATAAGCAAAGATACGTTAAATCTTGAAAAAAGCTTTGCCTCTGCAGTTATACCTCCTGAATTCAATGGTAGTAATGATTGGGTCGTAAGCGGCAAGAAAACAAAATCAGGAAAACCAATATTAGCCGATGATCCACATTTAGGACTTAATTCACCATCCATTTGGTATCAAATGCAGCTTAAAGCGCCAACTGTAAATGTAAGCGGTGTTATTTTCGCCGGAGTACCAGGAATTATCTTAGGTCATAATGAAGAAATTGCATGGGGTGTAACGAATACAGGACCAGACGTTCAAGATTTATATATTGAAAAAAGAAATCCAAAAGAGAAAAACCAATTTCTTTATAATAAAAAATGGGAGAATGCGGAGGTTGTTAAAGAACCAATAAAGGTTAAAGATCAAAAAACGATTGATTATGAAGTGACTATCACCAGACATGGTCCGGTAATTTCCGAATTTGCTGCAGATAGCGGCAAGGACACGGTTCTTTCATTACAATGGACGGCTCTACAGCCTTCAAATGAATTGGAGGCCGTCTTACAAATGAATAAAGCGGGAAATTGGGATGAATTTGAAAAGGCACTAGAAAACTTTGAAACTCCAACCCAAAACTTTGTCTTCGCTTCGAAGGACGGAACAATCGCTTATAAAGCAAATGGCAAAATACCGATTCGAAAAAAAGGAGATGGCCTGCTCCCAGTCCCTGGTTGGACGGATGAATACGAATGGACGGGTTACATCCCTTTTAACGAACTGCCGAAAACCATAAATCCGAAGGAAGGATTTATTTCAACAGCTAATAATAAAGTCATTTCTGACGATTATCCATACCATATTAGTCATAATTGGGCACAGCCGTATCGTCAAATGCGAATCCAAGAAGTTTTAAAATCAAAAGATCAAATAACAGCAAAAGATATGCAAGATTTGCAAATGGACAAATTAAATTTACAAGCAAAAGAATTTGTTCCTATTTTTCTTAAGCATGTGGGAGGAATAAAGAATAAAATTGAAAAGGAAGCTCTAGTATCCTTACAAAATTGGAACTTTATCGATGACAAAGATTCCGCTGCACCACTCATTTTTAATATGTGGATGAGGAATATCCCTGAAATTCTTTTTAATAAAGAAATTTCAAAAGAAATGCTTGGAAAATTTGGCGGACAAAAACAAGCAGTCGATGAATTAATTAGACATGCTGCAGAAGGAAAACCAGGTCCGTGGATAAGTGAGTATGGCGGATTGGAAAAGGTATTACAAGATTCATTAAAACTAACGGTACTAGAAATAGAAAAAAAACAAGGTGATAATGTGAAGAAATGGGAATGGGGCAAATACCATCAACTCTATTTCGCCCACCCACTTTCTAGCGTGAAACCATTAAACTATTTATTTAATAGTGATGGTAAAATTCCTGTAGGCGGTTCAAGTGTCACCGTTCAAGCAGCTGCTAATAAAGAAGATGGAACAGTTGATCACGGAGCCTCATGGCGGTTTGTTATTGATACCAATGATATGAATACCGGTTATCATATAGTCGGTCCCGGCCAATCAGGACATATAAAAAGTGAGTGGTACCACGATCAACTCAAAGCATGGACAGAAGGAACTTATCATGCAACAAAACTTAACACCAAAAAGGGAAACAAGCTCGTACTATCCCCTTAATCCGAAAAAAGTCGGGACGGTGGACCCAAACCACTGTCCCATTATTTTTTTGTTTCCTTTCTAACAACAGGAGCTACCTTTGTTGCCAATTTTTCTATGTTTTTGGCCACTTCTTTAAAAGGCATGCCACCTATATCCATTTGTGCAAGGAAGCGCTGATGGCCAAACAGCTCGTGTTGCCGTAGAATTTTTTCGATGATTTCCTGGGGACTTCCAACAAATAAAGCAGATTCTGGACCGGTCATCTTTTCAAAGTCTTCCCTAGATAAACGTGTATTCCCTTTTGGAGGTTGATTCGGATTCCCCCAATAATTTGAATGATAGGGGTAAAATTCATCCCTTGCCTGTTGCGATGTGTCTGAAATATAAACATGTCCGGTTACAGCAACCTTTAAATCTTGAGGAGAAAATCCAGTATTATAAGCCGTTTCACGATACTTCTCGACAATTGGTTTAAATCGTGCTGGATCACCTTCAAGAATCACTATTGCTAAACCTGTGCCTAACCTTCCTGCTCGTGCTGCACTATTTGGATTTCCCCCGACACCAATCCAAAGGGGAATATTTTTTTTGTATGGACGTGGTGAAATTTCCGCATTGTGTAGTGCCGAACGATATTGTCCTGACCAGGTAATCTTCTCACACGCATTCAATTTCAGAAACAACTCAATGTTCTCTTCAAATAACTCATCATATTTTCCTAAATCACATCCAAATAAGAGAAAAGGTTCAATAAAGGCGCCACGCCCTGCAATTATTTCAGCACGCCCATTGGACAAAAGATCAAGTGTAGCAAAATCCTCGAAAAGCCGTACAGGATCTACCGTGTTTAATACTGTAGTAGCACTCGTTAATTTAATTCTATTTGTGACCTGTGAGATCGCAGATAAAATGATTGCGGGTGCTGACACAGCGTAATCTAAACGATGATGTTCACCAACACCAAAAACGTCTAGTCCCGCTTCATCAGCAATCTTTGCCGCCTCTATAATTTCCTCTAAACGTTGCTTTGAACTAATTATTTGTCCCGAATGTGGATTAGGAGCGATTTCTCCGAATGAATATACCCCTATTTCCATCCCGGAATGCTCAGATGTGGGATCAGTTTTCACCTAATTCTCCTCCCAAGTGCTGTATATCGCCTACCTTTTTTTGTTAATAACATAAATGTCACTCATATACTATTCTCATATCAAAAATGAGTAACCTTTGAAGGTATCTTTCTTGGAAATAATAAGTTCCCAGAGCTTAATATCTCTGTATAGCAAGGAAACTGAATTTACTATACAATATTTTTAAGAAAAGAATTGGGTGATTACAATGTTTAAACTTCTACTAATTGAAGATGATACTACTCTTTACCATGAAATCAAAGATCGATTATCGAGTTGGTCTTACGATGTATATGGTGTTACAGATTTTAATCATGTGATGCAAGATTTTACGTCTATAAAACCAGATTTAGTCATTATTGATATCCAATTGCCGAAATTCGATGGATTTCACTGGTGCCGAATGATTCGCGCGCATTCAAACGTTCCCATCATCTTTCTATCGTCACGCGATCATCCTACTGACATGGTGATGTCCATGCAGCTAGGTGCAGATGATTTTGTACAAAAGCCATTTCACTTTGATGTGCTCATAGCAAAAATCCAGGCAATCCTCCGCCGTGTATATAACTACAATACGGAAGAAACGGTACTCAAAACTTGGTGTGGGGCAACGATTGATTACGAAAGAAACATCGTCTCCAATGAAACAGGCTCTATTGAACTGACAAAAAATGAAATTTTTATTTTAAAACAACTAATTGAACAAAAAAATAAAATCGTTAGCCGGGAAGCGTTAATTAAGAGCTTATGGGAAGATGAGCGCTTCGTGAGCGATAATACATTAACCGTCAATGTAAACAGACTACGAAAAAAGTTAGACGAGATCGGTTTGGGGCAATTTATCGAAACAAAAGTAGGACAAGGGTATATCGCAGTAGAAGAGGCATTTTAATATGATTAAAAAATTTTTACGCGAAAGATTTAGTTGGATCTTCCTATTTATATTTCTACAGCTATTGTTTGTCTTTATAGCATTTATTGATACAACCATCCCGCTTTCATCTATACTTTATATTGTCTTTTTATCCTTTATCATCTTTATCTTTTTTGTCATCATTCGCTATCAAAAGGAAACGAAATTCTACCGAAGCTTAGAAGAGTGGGAAAACAGTCTCGATTTAACGAGAATCCCCAATGCAGAAAGTCCTTTTGAACATATTATTGAAGACTCGATAACTGGACAAACAGAGATGCTAAAAAAGAATTCTTCACATAATTTGATGTCATTAGAAAAGGAGAAAGATGAACTATTATCTTGGATTCATGAAGTGAAAACACCGTTAACAGCAATGAGTTTAATGATTGATCGTTTAGAAGATGAAAAGATTAAAGAGCAATTAACCCATGAATGGCTGCGAATCCACCTGCTGCTCGACACCCAGCTTCATCAAAAGCGGATTCCATTTATGGAAAATGATTTATACATGGAAAAAGTAAACCTTCAATCGTTAATTGTAAAAGAAATTAAAACTTTACAATCATGGTGTATGCAAAAAGGCATTGGATTTGATATGGAATTAGAAGTGACAGAAGTGGTTAGTGATGGGAAATGGGTCGCCTTCATCATCAGACAGCTTTTAACAAATGCCGTTAAATATAGTGAAGCATCCGATATTTTCATTAGAACCTATGAGCAAAATAGACATACAGTCCTTGAAGTCAAAGATTTCGGACGAGGGATTGACCCAAAGGATTTGCCGCGGATATTTGATAAAGGGTTCACTTCCACGGCCGAACATCAAGATCATGCAGCAACAGGCATGGGACTTTACTTAGCTAAAAAGTGTGCCAAATCCCTGTTAATAACAATTGATGTCCAATCCACTCTTGGAAAAGGAACAACTGTTACATTAACTTTTCCAAAGAGAAATGAGTTTCATCAAATTATGGGCGTGTGACAAAAATGTCACATGCTTTTATTTTTTGTTCGCTTAATCGAAGGATAATGAAAATTTGGCTCGTTATAATAAAACTATAAAATAAAGGAGCGATACAAAAATGAAAATATTAGATGCAAATAATATTTATAAAGTATATGGGAATAAGTTCAATAAACAAGAAGTATTAAAAGGCATTGATATAAGCGTAGAGAAAGGGGAATTTGTCGGCATCATGGGTCCTTCTGGTTCCGGGAAAACTACCTTGCTTAATGTCCTTTCCTCTATCGATCGGGTGAGCAACGGAACCATTCAAATTGATGGAAAAGATATGACTCGTATGAAGGAAAAACAGTTAGCAGAATTTCGCAAAAGTCATCTAGGCTTTATCTTTCAAGATTATAATCTACTGGATACATTGACTGTTAAAGAAAATATTCTATTGCCGCTATCGATTACAAAAGTGCCAAAAAAAGAAGCAGAACTAAAATTTAAAGAAGTGGCAACTGAACTAGGGATTTACGAACTAAAAGATAAATATCCAAATGAAATTTCTGGTGGACAAAAACAACGTACTTCTGCAGCCAGATCATTTATCCATCATCCAAGTATTATATTTGCTGACGAACCAACCGGTGCGCTTGACTCAAAATCAACTTCCGATTTATTAAATAAGCTTAATGATTTAAATGCAAAGCTTCAAGCAACCATTGTAATGGTCACTCATGATCCAGTCGCAGCAAGCTATTGTAACAGAGTCGTTTTTATTAAAGATGGAAAAATCTATACGCAGTTAAACAAAGGAGAAGAAACAAGACAAGCTTTTTTTAACTACATTATGAAAACACAAGCAGTACTAGGTGGTGTGCAAAATGAGCATTAATCATCTCATTCTTCGCAACTTAAAAAAGAATATTAAGAATTATTATCTTTATGTATTTGCCTTAATCTTTAGTGTCGCTCTTTATTTCGCGTTTGTTACGCTGCAATACGACCCATCCATGAATGAAGCAAAAGGATCAATTAAAGGGGCCGCTGCGTTGAAAGCAGCATCCATTCTGCTCATTGCAATCGTCGCAGTCTTCCTTTTATATGCAAATAAGCTCTTTATGAAGCGCCGCAGTAAAGAAATTGGCTTATTTCAATTGATTGGAATGACAAAGAACGGGATCTTCCGTCTTATGAGTGTTGAGAACTTGATCCTTTATTATGGTTCTTTACTAATTGGTATCTTTATTGGATTTTCCTGTTCTAAATTGATTATGATGTTATTATTTAAAATTACGGATGTAGAAACAAACGCAACCCTTCAGTTTTCTGTAGAAGCTTTAATACAAACATTTATTGTTTTTACACTCATCTATCTTGTAATCATGTTAATGAACTATGTTTTTATTAAAAGACAAACGATATTATCCTTATTTAGGGTGATATCTTCCGCAGAAGGAAAAGTGAAAAAAATAAGTGTTTTTGAAGTATTGATTGGAGTTATTGGCATTGTATTAATTATTTCAGGTTATTATGTTTCATCAAAATTATTTGATGGAGACTTTTCAACTACGAACGAACTTTTCATGGCCATGATCTTTATTCTCGGTTCAGTCATCATTGGAACGTATCTTTTTTATAAAGGATCTGTCACATTTATTACGAATGTTATTAGGAAAAAGAAAGGCGGATACTTGAATATTAATGAAGTATTATCCCTTTCCTCGATCATGTTTCGGATGAAATCAAACGCCTTGTTACTAACGATTATTACAACCGTTTCTGCACTTGCTATCGGCTTATTGTCGTTATCTTATATCTCTTATTACTCAGCAGAGAAAACCGCGGAGCAAAATGTACCTACTCACTTTTCTCTGATAAACGATAAAGATACAAACGAATTTGAAAAGGCATTAGATGCTAAGAAGATTGCCTATAATGAAAAAAGGATGGAAGTCATTCAAGTAGATATTGATATAAGTAAAATAATGGTTTCTAATTTTAAAGAATTGAAATCCGATCCCTCAGCCATGACTTTTCCAGTTATAAGCGACAAATCCCTAAGCGATGTCGACCTTTCAAAGGATGAGACCCTCTTTAGCGGATTAGATGGGATGCTTTCAAAAGTAATGTCCTTAAAAGATTCAGGAACCATTGTCTTAAAAGGGAAAAAAGAACGGATTCCACAGAAATATATTGGTTTAAAGGATAAGTTCATTCTTCCTTATACTTTCACATACGGCGGCTTACCTGTTGCTGTTGTTGACGATACTGTTTTTCAACAATTAAAAAGTGATCTCGATCCTGAAATTCAATTTGATCAATCTTATTATGTTGGCATCGATATTAAGGACGACGCCAATCTTAAAAAGGCAAATAACACTTTCAAAGGGTTACATCTTGATGATCACCCTGGAAACTTATCACGCCTTTTGATGAGCAGCAGTCAGAAACAATCGATGGGACTCATCATGTTTATCGTCGGTTTCCTAGGATTAACTTTCTTGATTACATCTGGTTGTATTCTTTATTTTAAACAAATGGATGAAAGTGAAGATGAAAAACCAAACTACACGATCTTGAGAAAACTAGGTTTTACCCAAATAGATTTATTAAAGGGCATTCAAGCTAAGCAACTATTTAATTTCGGTATTCCTTTAGCCATTGGATTACTCCATAGTTACTTCGCCGTTAAATCCGGCTGGTTCATATTTGGTACTGAATTATGGACACCGATGATCGCCGTTATGGTTCTATACACGGTCCTATATTCAATCTTCGGTATATTATCTGTTCTTTATTACAAAAAGGTTATTAAAGATGCACTATAACGAGCAATTCATACGAAAGAGCCTTTACACAAGGCTCTTTCTTTCATGTATAATGTACTTATCAGAAAATTCTTTTACCTATTGCCGGATATGGAAGGGGAAAAATTCAATGAATACTGATTTTATTCAAAAGATAGGACAAATTGGGGTACCTGTTAAAGATTTAGAAAGGGCTATACACTTTTATAAAGACCAACTGAATCTTCCTTTATTATTTAATACGGATACTATGGCGTTTTTTGAATGTAACGGCCTGCGTCTTTTACTAAGCTTGCCGGAAAAAGACGAGTTTGCCAACGCCAGCTCTGTCATCTATTTTCAAGTTGATCAGATAAAAAATACTTATGAGAAATTCCTTCGTGATGGAGTTACCTTCATCGACGAGCCACACCTCGTAGCAAAAATGGGACAAACCGAGACTTGGATGACTTTTTTTAAAGATACAGAAGGGAACACCCATGCATTAATGAGTGAGGTTCATGCTCAATAACATCATAACTTCCTTTATAAACAAAAAATGACCTATTCAACTAATGAATAAGTCATTTTTTGTTTATATTACTTTTTACGAAAGGCCATGATAAGCGCAACTAACGAAAGGACAACTGCAACGATTGATAAGATTAAAGGAAGTGAAGTTGATTGATCAGAGTCAGATGCTTCAACATTTGTTGTTTTTGTTTCCTCTTTTTTTGTTGTATTTGTTGTAGCCTGATCATCATGATGTTGATCCGTAGAGGCACCTGCAACGATATCTGTAATTGAATGAGGTGTATCTCCACCTTCATCTTTCGTCCATTCTACAATACTGCCATCTTTATAAAATTGGAAAGCATCCCATGCAATTTTTGTTGCCTTATCAGGGTTTTTTGCAACAAACGTAAACTGTTGGAATTGACCAGGTAAGATTCCTTCACCAGTAGCCTCGAATGTAAATGATTTTATTTTTCCATCGGCATCTTTATCAGTGGAATATTTCCACCCAGGTATCGGCTGGTAAGACTCAATTTCTACGCCCTCTGGTGCTTTAATCGTAAATTTAGTTGTAGGGATTTCTTTTTCCGTTGGAACTTTAACTGTATATGTTTCCCAAGCACCTGTTGTGGAAGTAGTTGGGTTCACTGTCACATGGGCACTTGCCACACATGAAAATAAAAATAATCCTAGAACTGTTGGTAAAAGCACTTTCGACATCTTTTTGATTGTTTTTATCATTTTCGATTCTCCTCTTATTCTATATTATTGACTACCTACCAATACTTTAAAGTCAGTATCGAGGGTTGCTAAATCTTTCGTCAGGACGTGAACATGAACATTCCAGCGACCTGCCATATTGAAATTCATACCCATTCCTTCATATTTGCCTTCTTTAACTTTCAATAATGTTTTCGTATCCTCGCCCATATCCATCTCCTGACAAGTAAACGTAAGGACAACTTGCTCAATATTCTTCATTGGTTGCCCATTTCGATCTTTTAAATCAATAGCAAATGTATTTTTTCCGATGACGTTTGGGGTTGCTTCAAAAGTAATTTTGCTTCCTTGATTTACAGTTTTTGATTCTTTTATCGGACCCGGTGATGCCATTGCCGTTGGTAAATTTGTTAAGATAACGGAAAGAACTAGGACAATTATTCCTGCTAGTAATTCACCCCATAAAGAAGGAGAAACTCCCTTTTCACTCTTACGTTTTCCTTTAGTAAAATTCACTGCTGCAAATATAATCATAATAACCAGAAGAATAACTTTCCCTAATAATGTCCGTCCATAATCAGTAGTAATAAGTGAACGGAGATTAGGAATATATAATAGACTTCCAAAAATACCTGTCGCAGTTAAAACGAGGAGAATGATGATTCCCCACTTGGAAAACCTTCTTATCATTTCGAGATAATGATTCTTTGTATCCACTTTCCTGCTTAAAGGAAGTAGAGCAACAAAAACAACTAAGCTCCCAATCCAGATCGATGCTGAAAGTAAATGGAGAAAATCCATTCCAACCGTTAATAATACATTTGTCGTTGAAGCAGCATGGCTTGTTAGTGCTTTGGTTAGTATCAAACCTACTCCAATAATAAAAGAAATCCAGTAAAGTAATGATTTACTTTTAACATGCAATAAATAAGTAAAAATCAATAATAAAATTAGACCACCAACTTGGATTAACCACGTTTTCCCATAAGCCGAATTTGTAATCATATCCTTAAGCGTTTCAATGTTTAATACTTGTTTCCATGATGTTGTTAATTCAATAGATGCCATTAATGGTAAACTGACAATAATACTCAAAAATAATAATAATAGCGAATAATTTAGTATCTTTTTAAACGCCTTTTTAACATATCCATTTTGGACTAAATCCTTTTGAAGTATCAAAAGTAAAAAGAATAAAGCACCAATATAGCTTGCATTGCTAAAGTATTGTAACCAACGAATAATGATAAGATCACTTTGCGGTGTATACCCCTCTGATTTCGCCTCTATCGCTGTTCCATCTTGGACTGCACTATCTGAACCGATTTGAAATGGAATCACACCTTGAACGGGATGCCCATCATTTGATACAGCCTTCCATTGAATTCGATACGTACCATTTGGAAGTTTCGAGTTTAAACCGCACTCGAGAATGGTTGAATTTTTTGCATTTACATGCCCGTTTTTCTGGTCCACCCGTTTACCTTTGTCATTATAAACTTGAATCGAATTATTCACAGATTGGATGGTCTCATCGAATTGGATGAATATCTTTTTCGGTGATTGTTTGAGAATCTCGTTATCAGAAGGATTGGATTTGACTATGTAAGCATGGGCGGAGGTAAAGGTTGGAAATAAAAATAAAGTAAGACAAATGAGAGATATTAATAGATTAATTTTCTTGTTATTTATCAACGTAACTACCTCCCAATTGATGACACTCACAACTTCGATTCCCATTCATTCTTTTCACGATTTCTTCAATGGCTTGCTCAAATTGGAAAATTACCCCCCCAAAGCCTTTTTGAAATTGTTCAGCATATTTTAATGAATCAAACGTAAGTACCTGTGGTTGGCAGCAATTTAAATGAAAATCAGCATCCATTAAAAAATAAGCTAACTTCCCGCTAATCGTAGTATTTTGTAGAAAGTCGCGGCAGATGATTTGCGAGACATTTTTTTCAATATCCCGATATCTTAATAAACCACAATGAGGGCAACATAATTGTTCCACCTTCTGATCATTGGTGATAATTTGCACAGGATGTCTATTATTTAATTCCTTTAAACAATACGTACATGAATTCGAAGGAATATGGCCAATGGTCGCCAGAGAAACACCACGGGAGGTTTTAGTAATCTTTTTATCCTCCAATAATGGCTTTATATCCCGATATACGGTCATTTCAGATACATTTAAACGTCTACTAATTTCTGAAATTGATAGCGTTTCTTCTTCTTCTAACCAAGCTACTATTTGTCTTTGCCTTTCTATCGGTAACATAAAAGCACCTCTCTTAATCTAGTTGGAATTTACTTCATATAAATAGATTAAAACACCCATTAGTTATTAACAAGATAGAAATGTGAAATTTATGTTAAGAAATATCAATTAATCACATTTTTTATCAATGAAACATGTATATACATAACTAAAACTTTATAACCTATTAAAAAGTTAATTAAAGTATAAAAATAGTTTTTACACCAGGTAAAAAAGCGCTTACATTTTGAAAAATTGAAATTATAATACTTGTATACAAGTCTACTTGTAACATTGGAGGATCATTCATGGTTGAATCGACAGAACATTTATATCCAGAAAAGTGGTTATCTAAAGCTTCAACTGGAGACCGTATTGCATACGAGCTTAGAATGCGAATCATTTCGGGCACAATTGAAAGCGGTACCGTTCTATCGGAGAATAAATTGGCAGCAGATTTTTCTGTTAGCCGCTCACCTGTTAGAGATGCGTTAAAAATACTTGCTTCCGAAAATATTATTCAATTGGAAAGAATGGGGGCTATTGTCCTCGGATTAAAAGAAAAAGAAATTGAAGAAATTTATGATGTCCGTCTACTCATCGAAACGTTCGTATTTGAACGGCTTGTAAGAATGGATGTGAATGAATTAGTAAAGGAACTTAGCAAGATTTTGGAAATGATGAAAGTTGCAATCAAATATTATGATGCTGATGAATTTTCCTATCAAGATGTCCTTTTCCATGAAACAATTATTCGTGCTATTAAACACTCATACATCTTGATGATTTGGAATAATTTAAAACCAGTGATGGAAAGCTTCATACTTTTATCGATGAGGATGCGGTTTAAGGAAAAATACGAGGATTTTGAACGGATTGTAAAAAATCATGAACTCTATATTGAAGCGATCAAAACAAAAGATCGGTCACTCATGATTAAATCCTTGCATCAAAATTTTGATGATGTTCAAGGGAAAGTTGAAGACCTATGGAGATCACAAGAATTGCTTTCTAAAGGAGTCATACAAGAGAATGACTAACTTTATGTTAGGAATAGATATTGGTATGACAAGTACAAAAGCTGTGTTATTTAGTGGGAAAGGAAAAGTAAGGAATACAGGAAATTATTATCCGTTTCCATTCACTAATCCAAAGTTTTAACAGAAGATTATAGAAGAATTGCAAATTATCAAAGGGGTTTACTAAATCAAAAGGGGGAAAACAAATGCCATTAATTATTGTAGCAATTGGAATTCTAGCATTATTAATCTTAATTATGGGGTTTAAATTAAACACTTTTATTTCATTAATCATTGTATCATTTGGTGTTGCTTTAGCTCTTGGAATGCCTTTAGGGGACATTGTCAAAACGATTGAAGCTGGATTAGGCGGAACACTTGGGCATTTAGCATTAATTTTTGGACTTGGAGCGATGTTAGGTAAGTTAATTGCAGACTCAGGGGGAGCGCAGCGAATTGCCATGACCCTTGTGAATAAATTCGGTGAGAAAAATATTCAATGGGCGGTAGTTGCAGCCTCCTTTATCATCGGTATCGCCCTATTTTTCGAAGTTGGTTTAGTATTATTAATTCCTATCATATTCGCTATTTCAAAAGAGTTAAAGGTGTCTATTCTATATCTTGGTATTCCGATGACAGCGGCATTATCTGTAACTCATGGTTTCCTACCACCTCATCCGGGACCAACCGTTATTGCTGGAGAATATGGTGCAAACATCGGTGAGGTGCTACTTTATGGTTTTATTATTGCGATTCCAACAGTTATTATTGCCGGACCCATATTTACAAAGTTTGCTAGAAAAGTTGTGCCTGAATCCTTTACGAAAATGGGCAGCATCGCCTCTTTAGGTGAACAGAAGGTATTTAAGCTTGAAAATACACCTAGTTTTGGTATCAGTGTATTTACGGCAATCCTTCCTGTTATTTTAATGTCGATCGCTACTATTATTACACTGCTTCAAAAGACAATCAGATTTGAGGATAATAGTTTACTAGCGGTGATTCGTTTTATCGGAGACGCAGGTACAGCTATGTTAATCTCCTTACTTGTCGCAATCTATACGATGGGAATAGCGCGAAAGATTCCTATCAAAACAGTAATGGACTCATGTACGACAGCAATTACACATATCGGTATGATGCTCTTAATCATTGGGGGCGGCGGGGCCTTCAAACAAGTATTAATAGATGGCGGAGTCGGTGATTACGTAGCTGAGTTGTTCAAGGGAACTTCCCTATCACCAATCTTACTTGCTTGGATCATTGCAGCCATCTTAAGGATTTCCTTAGGATCAGCAACGGTTGCTGCCTTAACAACTGCTGGATTGGTAATCCCAATGCTCGGACAATCCGATGTCAACCTCGCTTTAGTTGTTTTAGCAACAGGTGCAGGTAGTTTAATTGCCTCACACGTTAACGATGCTGGATTCTGGATGTTTAAAGAATATTTTGGCTTAAGCATGAAAGAAACCTTTGCAACATGGACATTACTAGAGACGGTGATTTCAGTAGCCGGATTAGGATTTATTTTATTATTAAGTTTAGTCGTGTAAATAAATTACAGTTAATTAATCGTTAAGCATCCCTTGCTCTATTGGCGGTATATTCCCCCTCTCATTCTTCTAGTATGAAGGGAGGGATATGCTGCCAATTTTCTTTTATTAACACCCCTTACTCCCCTACTTATCGGTTGGCGATTAGGTTAAATACCCGAGATAAAAACATAGGCGGAAAAATTCCGCCTAATTAGTATTTATTAATAAAAAAAGCTTAAATAGAAGGAGAAATTCCGCCTATTGACTCGAAAAATGCGAAAATAGGAGATTTTTCTTTGCATAGGCGGAAAATCTCCCCTTATATACCCCAGAAACGATCTCCATTCTGCATTTAACCGGAAAATCTCCGATTAATTTTACTCGTGCTGGTTACTCGATTAAGGACAAGCGAAAGTCACTTGACTCTCGCGGGATACCGAGGAACGGCCCTTTGTTTATACCGAAAACAGCATTTAGTGACTAATTTTCGAAAAGATCATAAATAATACAAATTATACGTATTTTTTATTTGACCTAGAATAATTATTTCCATATAATAATTAATATAAATTAATATTGATTATAGATTTACAATAAGGAATTATGGTAATACTTATTGTAGTCTATAATTTATAAATTAAAAACTTAGGAGGAATTAATAATGTCTTTAATCGGAAAAGAAGTACTACCATTTACAGCTCAAGCATACAGAAACGGTGATTTCGTGGAAGTTACTGAACAAAATTTCAAAGGTCACTGGAGCGTCGTTTGCTTCTATCCAGCAGACTTCACATTCGTTTGCCCAACTGAGCTTGAAGATCTTCAAGAACAATATCCGGCTCTTCAAGAACTAGGAGTAGAAGTATTCTCTGTATCAAGAGATTCTCATTTCACACATAAAGCTTGGCATGATACATCAGAAGCAATTGGTAAAATTACTTACACAATGATTGGTGATCCTGCACACGTTCTTTCTCGCAACTTTGATGTATTCATCGAAGAATTAGGACAAGCTGATCGTGGTACATTCATCATTGATCCAGATGGTGTTATCCAAGCAATTGAAATCAATGCGGATGGTATCGGACGTGATGCAAGCACACTTATTAATAAAGTGAAAGCTGCACAATATGTTCGCAACAATCCAGGTGAAGTTTGCCCAGCAAAATGGAAGGAAGGCGAAGAAACACTTAAACCAAGCCTTGATCTTGTTGGTAAAATCTAAGGGGTGCTATAAATGATACTCGAAGCAGATATTAAGGCACAATTAAATCAGTATTTACAACTATTAGAAAACGATGTACTTCTTAAAGTAAGTGCAGGTTCTGATAAATTATCACATGACATGCTAGCTCTAGTTGATGAGCTAGCAACAATGTCACCTAAAATAAAAGTTGAAAAAACAACATTAGAGAGAACACCTAGCTTTAGTGTAAACCGTATCGGTGAAGATACTGGTGTTGCTTTTGCTGGTATACCTCTTGGTCATGAATTTACCTCATTCGTTTTAGCCCTACTTCAAGTAAGCGGAAGGGCTCCAAAGATTGATCAAAGCTTAATTGATCGGGTAAAAAGCATTAAAGGTGAATATCACTTTGAAACATATGTCAGCCTTACTTGCCACAACTGTCCTGATGTCGTACAAGCATTAAACATCATGACTGTCCTCAATCCTGGTATAACCCATACGATGATTGATGGTGCTGCCTTCAAAGAAGAAGTAGAAAGCAAGGACATTATGGCAGTTCCAACTGTTTTCCTAAATGGCGAATCCTTTGGCAGCGGTCGAATGACATTGGAAGAAATTCTTGCAAAAATGGGCAGTACAGCCGATGCTTCCGAATTCTCTGATAAGGAACCATTCGATGTACTTGTTGTTGGTGGCGGTCCATCCGGTGCTAGTGCAGCCATCTATGCCGCACGTAAAGGCATTCGTACAGGTATCGTCGCTGAACGCTTTGGCGGTCAAATCATGGATACGCTCGGCATTGAAAACTTCATTAGTGTTAAATATACTGAAGGTCCTAAGCTTGCAGCAAGTCTTGAAGAGCATGTTAAAGAATATGACATTGATGTGATGAATACTCAACGTGCGAAACGGTTAGAAAAGAAAGACCTTATTGAAATTGAGTTAGAAAACGGCGCTATTCTTAAAAGCAAATCAGTTATCCTTTCAACAGGTGCTCGCTGGCGTAATATCGGCGTTCCCGGTGAAGCGGAATTTAAGAACAAAGGTGTAGCATACTGCCCACACTGTGATGGTCCATTATTTGAAGGAAAAGACGTAGCGGTAATTGGTGGCGGTAATTCCGGCATTGAAGCAGCGATTGACCTTGCTGGAATCGTGAACCATGTAACTGTTCTTGAATTCGCGGCAGAACTAAAAGCGGATACAGTTTTACAAGATCGTCTTAATAGCCTTCCAAATGTGACGGTTATTAAGAACGCTCAAACAAAGGAAATTACCGGAACTGATAAAGTAAACGGTATTACCTATATTGACCGTGAAACAGAAGAAGAACGTCACATCGACTTGCAGGGTGTATTCGTTCAAATCGGCCTAGTACCAAATACAGATTGGTTAGGTGATACGGTTGAACGTACAAGAACTGGAGAAATTGTTGTTGACAACCGCGGAGCAACAAATATTCCAGGAGTATTTGCTGCAGGTGACTGTACAAATAGTCCATATAAACAAATTATTATTTCCATGGGATCTGGCGCGACTGCTGCTTTAGGAGCATTCGACTATCTTATCAGAAATTAATAAACATTTTTCATGAAAGTCGCTTTTCTATTGATGAATAGAAAAGCGACTTTCTTTTTCTTTGTTTGGGCCCATTGATTATAAATTTGGGATTTGCCAATCGATCTCTTTCCCCCATATTTCCCGTAAAATCGCATTCGTCTTGGAAAATGGTCTACTGCCAAAGAAGCCTCTATTGGCAGAAAAAGGGCTTGGGTGTGGAGACTTAATAATAAAATGCCGAGGAGAAGTAATCAATTGTTGTTTTTGTTGAGCAAATTTCCCCCAAAGAATAAATACAACCGGTGTCTCCCTCTGATTTAAAGTTTCTATCACTTTATCAGTGAATATCTCCCACCCTAAACCTTTATGTGAGTTTGGGATTCCCGCTCTCACGGTTAAGACGGCATTTAGCATTAATACACCTTGCTTTGCCCATTTTACAAGGTAGCCATTATTCGGGATATAGCATCCTAAATCAGACTGTAGTTCCTTATAAATATTTTGCAATGATGGGGGAATTTTCACTTCTGGTTTAACAGAAAAACTTAATCCATGGGCTTGTCCAGGACCATGATACGGGTCTTGACCAATAATGACAACCTTTGTATCGTTAAACGGAGTAAAATGAAGCGCGTTATAAATATCATACCGGTCCGGATATATTACTTTCGTTTGATATTCTTCCTGCAAAGTTTTCCTTAATTGTTGATAATACGGTTTTTTAAACTCATCTTCAAGTAACGGAGTCCAGTCATTTTTTAAAATAGCCATTGCCATTTCACACTCATTTCTACTATAAAATTAATTTTCACTAAAAGATCTACATTTTTATAAACATAAAAAAAGCACCTATAATGAACTGAACCCCAAACGTTAGACACTTAAACTAATATTTGAGGTGCAGTTCTTAGATGCTTTTATAATAGAATTAGTTAGATACTGTTTCCTTCTCACTATGATTTAAACCAAGCGCCTTCGCTGTTGATGTATGAATTTCCTTGAAAAGATCAGGATTTTCCACTAGTGACAAGCCATAAGATGGGATCATTTCTTTTATTTTCGGTTCCCACTCTTTTTGATATTCTGGGAAGCATTTTTTTATTATCTCAAGCATGACATGTACGGCAGTAGAAGCACCTGGAGAAGCACCTAACAATGCCGCAATCGTTCCATTAGCCCCAGTAATAACTTCCGTACCAAATTGAAGTGTTCCTTTGCCACCCGCTTCAGTATCTTTTATTACTTGAACACGTTGACCTGCTACTACGATATCCCAATCTTCACTTTTAGCGTTCGGAACAAATTCTCGTAATTCTTCAATACGCTGTTCTTTTGATAACATAAGTTGTTGAATCAGATATTTTGTTAATGGAATGTTTTTTGCACCCGCTGCTAACATAGTGAAAACATTATTCGGTTTTACAGATAGAATTAAATCCATATTTGAACCCGTCTTTAAAAATTTTGGTGAGAATCCCGCAAATGGTCCAAATAGTAATGATTTTTTATTGTCGATATATCTTGTATCAAGATGCGGCACAGACATTGGCGGTGCACCAACTGCGGCTTTTCCGTATACCTTTGCATGATGCTGCTCGACAATCTCCTGATTGTTACATACTAAGAATAATCCGCTTACAGGGAATCCCCCAATATGTTTACTTTCGGGAATACCGGTTTTTTGCAGTAAAGGCAGGCTTCCTCCCCCACCACCGATAAAGACGAATTTTGAAGTATGGCGTTCGATACTGCCCGTTTCCATATTCCACACTTTCAATTCCCATAAACCGTCGTCTAAACGTTTAATATCCTCAACTTGATGTTTGTATCTAATATCAACGTCTTTACTCTTTAAGTGATCAAACAACATGCGTGTTAATGCACCAAAGTTAACATCGGTTCCTGAGTCAATTTTCGTAGCCGCTATCGGTTCCGTCGATTTACGGTCTTTCATAATAAGCGGAATCCATTCCATTAGTTTGTTCGGGTCTTCGGAAAATTCCATCCCTTGAAACAATGGATTGTTTGAAAGAGCTTCGAAACGTTTTTTCAAAAACGAAACATTTTTCTCCCCTTGCACTAAACTCATATGTGGCAATGGCATAATAAAATCCTGAGGATTACTTATCAGATTGCTGTTTACAAGATAAGACCAAAATTGTCTTGAAAGCTGAAACTGTTCATTAATTGTTATCGCTTTACTAATATCTAAAGTTCCGTCTGGTTTTTCGACGGTATAATTAAGCTCACATAGTGCAGAATGCCCTGTTCCCGCATTATTCCATTCGTTAGAACTTTCCTCTCCTGGGCTTTCAAGCTTCTCAAACACTGTAATTTTCCAGTCCGGCACTAATTCTTTTAAAAGTGTTCCCAAAGTCGCACTCATAATTCCGGCACCAATTAAGATAACGTCTGTACTCGTTTGTCTGTTACTCATCTTTACCGTCCCTTTATACCCTAATATTTGCAGAAAAGATGTAGGTGCACCTGCCTAGCAGCACAGCAAGACAAGGCATAAACCAGTCATACCTTTTCTGTATCAATTATTACATAACTATAGTATATCACTATTATTTATAGATTAAAATAACACTATTATGGGAGGGGTATTGGTTATTTAAGTTTAGGTGAAAATTGACAAATATATATGCGTCCTAAAAAATATATAAAAAAGCAAGAATTTAATCTAGCTAGGAGACTATTTCGTTTGAACCAAGACAATTTCGTCAATAATTGGAATTTCCTTTTTTAATAAAGCTAAGACATTTTCCTCAATATTATTGTCGATTTCACAAACTGTTATCGCAGGACCATTCATTTTTGAACGCTCATTAGCCATACGAGCAATATTAAATCCTTTTTGATAAAGAATCCCTGATAATTCTGCAATAACCCCTTTACGATCGTTATGACGGATAACAAGTGTTGGTCGTTCACCAGAAAATTTTAACGGATAACCCTCCAATTCCTGAACCTCGACTTTACCGCCACCTAAGGAACTTGCTAGTATCTTAACACGACGTGTTCTCCCTTCCAATTCAACAAGAACCGTATTAGGATGATAGCTTCCAAGCACCCGTTTCGTGAATTTGTATTGTAATCCATTTTGTTCAGCTATTTTTTTTGCATTTGGAATGTCATCATCCATAGTTGATAGCCCCATTACACCAGCTAGCAAAGCTAAATCCGTTCCATGTCCTTGATAGGTTTCAGCAAAGGATCCCATCAAAGAGAACTCCACATATAATGGATTCTCGTGTAATAGCTGGCGGGCAATATTTCCGATACGGACAGCCCCAGCTGTATGCGAACTTGAGGGGCCAACCATGACAGGTCCAATGATTTCATATGCACTCTGGTATTTTGCAGGGCCATCACCACTAGTTTTTTTGCTTAGAATCTGCTCTTTTAATTTTTGCCCTGTCGGCGTTCCGGCAAGCCCGCCGATCCCGGTTTCTCTCAACGATTCAGGCATTTGCTGTCCTACTTCGTGCATGACATGAATCACTTAATCAGGAGGAATGACGCTAGCTACCCCAGCTAATGCCATATCCGCTGCAGCTTGTGCTGTAATGGCATGTAAACCGTTACGAATGATGCATGGTATTTCCACTAGCCCAGCAACGGGATCGCAAACCAATCCAAGTGAATTTTTCAAAGCAATTCCAACAGCATTTCCCACCTGCTCCGGCGTACCTCCAAAAAGCTCAACTAAAGTACCTGCTGCCATTGCGGTTGCTGAGCCAACTTCAGCCTGACATCCGCCAGCAGCCCCTGATATCGAAGCTTTATTGGCAACAACTAAACCGAGTGCGGAAGCAGTGAAGATCGATTGGACTATTTGCTCACGGGTGAAGTTCCCACTGTCAAGCGCATGAACAAGTACAGCTGGTAAGATTCCGGCTGAACCGGCAGTTGGCGTTGCCACAATCCGTCCCATTGCCGCATTTACTTCTGATACCGCAAGTGCATTCGCTGCGACATTTAATGTTGTAGGGTTGATAATGGAGAAGCCATTTTTGGCATATTGATAAAGACGGTTTCCATCTCCACCCGTTAAACCAGTTCGGGACATTGCGGGACTCATTGTCCCTTTGCGAACAGCTTCTTCCATTACTGTAAATTGTTCCGCCATTTTTTCAATGATTATATCCCTTGGATAACCCTTTTGTTCAACCTCTGCTTTGATCATCAATTCCGAAATTGTTGTTTTCCCTTGCTCAGCAAGTTCTATTAATTCTTTTAGACTTGTAAAAGACATGTAACCACTCCTTAACAGAAGACGGTTCAAACGCTAAAAAGCATAAGAACCGTCCCTTTGTTTATTCTTGTTCGAAGTATTCCGCAACAACGGCAGCCATTGCTTTTGCCGCAATGATTAGACTATCTTCATTAATAATAAATTTAGGATGATGATGAGGGTATACTGGACCATCCGCTGGCTTTGCTCCAACATAAAAGAAACTCCCTGGGACCTTTTGTAAATAGTATGCAAAATCCTCTGACGCAGATGCAGGTGGTGTTTCAAGGACTGCTTTAATTTCAGGAATATCGGCTTTATTTATCGCCTTGGAAACCAATTCTGTCATCTCTTCATCATTTATTAATACTGGATAATCATGTGAATAGATCAAATCATAGGTAATATCAAATTCTTGAGCAAGCCCGGCTAAAATTCGTTTGAATTCCGTTTCCACTGTAGCACGAACTTCATTGGACATCGTCCGAACATCTCCTTCAAGCTCCACACTATCCTTAATAATATTGAAGGAACCTTTGCCATCAAACGAACCGATTGTTACTGTTGCCATATCAAAAGGATTGATTCGACGACTGACAATCGTCTGTGCGGCGACAACGAAATGACTTGCGGCAACGATGCTATCATTACTTGTATGCGGTGCGGACCCATGTCCGCCTTTACCTTGAATTTTCACTTTGAAATATGAGCGTCCGGCCTGCATTTCTCCAGCACGATAGTGGACTTCCCCAGTATTTGCTAAAGACATTAGATGAATACCGAAAACATTATCAACACCATCTAAACAACCATCTTCAATCATTGCAACAGCGCCACCAGGAGGTGTTTCTTCCGCAGGCTGATGAAGAATAACAATATTCCCCTTTAATTGATCCTTTACTTCGATTAGTGCCTCGGCCAAAATCATTAAATAAGCAGTATGGCCATCATGACCACATGCATGCATGACTCCTAGATTTTGCGATTTAAAAGGAACATCCGCCTCTTCCGTAATCGGCAGTCCATCGAAATCAGCTCTCAGGGCGACTGTTTTTCCTGGAAGGCCACCTTCGATGGTGACAACCACTCCATAACCCCCAACATTCGTTCGAATCTTTACATCTTTATCTTTATAAAATTCAGCAATATATTGAGATGTCTTTTCCTCTTCAAACGATAATTCAGGATGTTGATGAAGATATCTGCGAATTTCTATCATTCTTTCTTTCTTCTCATCTAGCTTTTGTAATAGTTGATTTAACATATTTTCTCCTCCAATTATTTTTCTACTTTAACGGTTAGAGTAATGAGACCGCACACAACAATAGCGATTGCCAAGCTGATAAATACGATTGAAAATGAACCCCCTGCCAAAGAAATTAAAGCCCCAAATGAAATCGGGGCAATAAAGCCTCCAAGTGTTCCTCCAGTATTGACGATCCCAATGGATGAACCAATTACTTTTTCCGGCAAAATCTTATGTGGCCAAGAAAAAATACCTACAAAGATCGTCGTTAATAAAAATGTTAAGGCAAATAAAAATACGATAGACAGTGGTAATGAATCTGAAATTACTAAACCTAGAAAAAATATTGATGATAGGACTGAACAAACGATTATCAGTAGTTTTTCCTTGCCGTTAAACTTTGTCAATAAGACACCGGCAAATAAAGATGCTAGTGCTCCTCCAATAGCATTCACCGCTAGAATTGTTCCAACTGTACTAATTGATAGTGAGAACTTTGCCTTTAAAAAAGATGGCAACCATGACATATTTCCGTAAAAGGCAACATTGGCAAGCAACATGGCAATGAATAATATAATGACATTTCGATTAGAAATAACAGATTTAAAACTAACTTTTTTCGATACAACATTCACTTTTTCTACCGGAATGTTATTTGGTACAAAAAAGATGACTAAAAGTAATGAAATAGCGAAGAGCACTCCTAATGCATAGTAAGCATAATGCCAATTTAGATCTATTAGCCTCGCTCCAATAACAAATGCCAAGATACCGCCAATCCCATTCGTTGACAAAATGAGAGATTGGATAAAGGTACGTTTTTCCTTTGAGAAATTAACCGCAATACTCTTCGAACAACTTGGCGGGTAACCTGCATGACCGATACCCGCTATGAAGCGAATTAGTACAAAAACGAGTAGACTCGCTCCAAAGCTAAATAGAAATGAAAACAATGTAATCAGTGAAAGAGATAGAATTAAGACCTTTTTATATCCGATCTTATCTGACAGCCATCCTCCAGGAATTTGCATTAACGAATAACCGAGGAAAAATAAACTCATCATTAATCCGGTCTGACTTGTTGTAAGATGGAATTGATCTGCAATTGGAATAATGGCGGTAGAAATCATATTTTTGTCCATATAAACCATGGAATAACCAGCCATTAGAGCTGTAATCAACATCACTTCACGAGAACTTTTGGCCTTAGGAACCGAAAGTTTGGCACCGCTTTCTTTTAACGCTTCTTGAGAAACAGACATATAAAGTCCCCTTCCGGTACATGGTATTTTGAAAACGTTTTCTTATTTATGATTGTAAATGATAGAAGTATGAAAGGCTTTCCAATCATTGTCCAGAATATTCCCTCCATTTGCCCTCATCCCTTATTCTTTTCCTAACAAAGGACAAAAAAAGACCACCAAGTTTTAACTTAATGGTTTAATTTCAATAAGATGAAAAGCATTTAATGTTAGGGTTGATTGTAAATAAAGGTCCGAATCAATATTTTCCTCATAGATTTGTAATCCAGGATAGGTACGCTGCTTCAAGAACGTAATGGTTTCTTGATCATTAATATCCCTCTGTTTGAAATTCATCCACTTCATATAAAATGCACCGTTATTCCGATCTAAAATATGTTTACGAATTTGATAAGACCCGCGGGGCAAACCTGAAATCACAAACTTTTTTTCCTTCGTTAAGGAGCTTAAAAAGAAGCTTTCAACTGAGTAGGAAGGGTTGACATAGGAAGTGTTATAAATAGCCAATTGGTATCCTTGATCTCCCTTGGTCAGGACAAAGCCTTCTCCTTCCGCTAAAATTTGGTCGTTCATTTTTGCCATCAATTGAATGTTAAAAAAAGCGGGACGTTTCAATTGGTAATAATAAAGCAGGGCAATCCCATTCATGGCAATGTGCTCATACTTCCAATTATTTATTTCTAATGAATGGGTATCAATCCAAAATCCTAAACCAGAAATAATTTTCATTACATTAAACATATCTTTAAAAATAAGCGATGAGCGAAAAAAGCTTCCGCTTAAATCCACAGTATTTCCATAGAGAGTATTCCAATTTGTTAAGTAAATGGGACTGTCTGTCAATCCCACTGATTGCAGCTTTGCTTTCAAATCGATACATGATTTCATTAAAAAATCTTTAACGTCTTCAAAGATACTATTATTCATGTCAGTAAAATCAACTTGTTCATTCGGATTGCATGTGAAGCAGACCAGTTCGCATTCATTTGCAAATTGCTTTAAAAAGGCAGTAACAGGTGCTGTGATTCCTGTCTCTAAAGAAAATGGCACATGCAGACCAACTTTGGCGGCAGAGGACCATTTTTTCACCGTTTCATAAAAATTTCGGTAAAAGGTACCCGCTGTTTCCCCCCACTCTTCGAAAGCTAATTCAAACTGCCATTTCTCCACAAAGTCACTGCCAAAATAATGAACACTCTGCTGTAGAAATTCACCTAACATCTTGATGTAATCAGAACTTCTTTCGACCTCCTTTTCAAACTCGACACGGATAAAAGGCACTAAACCAAGCTGGCGAAAGGAATTGAATAATGTGTTAATCTGATAAAATTGTCCTCCTGTTTGCAGGAGATGAGTTGTAATCGTAAAAGTAGAAGAAAATAGGTTCGTGAAATAGACATATTCAAATTGGAGTAGCTCTTGAATAAGCCGTAATTCCGCTTGGACTTCTTCTTGTAAGGCATATTCCAGTTGTCCAATAACTAGTAATCTGCAGTCTTTTTTACGAATAAAGATGGGCTCTTTTGGCAGATCAATATATACCGTCGAAACGGCTGGATCCATCAACGTGAAAATTTTCTCATTTGATGGGATATACTTACTGATTTCAATTAAAAAATTCGGTGATTTCAATAATGTATATTGATCACTTACATAATGTACTTCCTCGATGTCGTTAGGTTCCTTTTTATGAAGGTTACGGTATTCAGCAGGCGTTTGCTGGTATATTTCTTTAAAAGCCTTATTAAATGCCTTTGCATTGGGAAAACCATTATTGAGCGCAACTTGCGTTATAGTATGTCCAGTATATAAGAGCTCACGAACAGCTGATTTCAAACGTAATTGCTTTACATATTGTGAAAAACTAACACCAACCTCCTGCTTGAAATAACGTGATAAATAGTATAGGGATAAATATTGCTGTTTGGCGATTTCCTCTAATGATATTGACTTGCGATAATTTTTTTCGATATAAGCAAGAATAGCCTTAATTCTTTCATCCTTCATACTAATAAATTGATTCTGCTGCAGATAGGTCGTTTTAAAATTCCGTATCAAAATAGTGACTAACTTATAAATCAGGCTAGTGGTTTCAAGTTCACTTCCATCTTGCTTTTGATAATGTGCAATTAGAATTTCCGCTAACAGTTGACGAATTTGATCAAATAGAAGATATTGACCATGATCCTCTTTAGACGAATAGCAATCAAAATAACACTCATGAATATCTTGATAATACCGCTCGATAGAACGTAGTGGAATTTGCAATAATAAGACTACATTGTCTTCAATCCCTTTTATGTTATGAACTTGATTAGCATTTATAAGCAGAAGGTCATTTTCAACCAAATGGTAGGAATCTTGATTGACGACAACCTCAATTTCTCCTCTAATAACTAGAAGAATTTCAATTCCTAAATTGATATGTTGCGAATGGTGCCGAATATTCTGTAAACTAATTTGGTACGATTCTTCGATTGCTCCGGACATAACATTCACCTCAATATTTCATCTTTGCAATCTTAATTTGTTCAACTTTATCCATAGCAATTATATCATGTAATACTATTTTAATAGACAAGATGTATGGGGGCACTAGGCTTTCACAAAACATAAGCTGTAGTAACTTCCATTTCATACAATTTGTAACAATAAATTTTAATAGTATAATAGTAATATCTAGATAGTAAGATAATATAAGATAAACAAAAGTCTAAAACGAAATTCCATCATTTTATATTTGAAGGACGCAGCTAGGTTAATAAGTGGCGGAGGGAATAGAGATGAATGCGTTAAACGAAATGGAAGTTATAAATAAAAAACGCAGTGAGCGAAATAAAAAGCCTGCAAAGCGTATATTCATTGTCATTGGAATCATCTTCATTATAGTACTCCTTTTTACGGGATTGAGCTATTATCAGGCAACTCATTTTAATTCATCGATTAAGATTAATAGCATAAAAGTCGGCGGACTCACTGCTAATCAGGTAATCAATAAATTAAAAACAACAGAACTAAAAAACAGAGTCTACATCGGAAACCAACAAATCTTAGATGGAAAACCTACAAAAATGGCATTTACAGAGAAAGATCTATCTGAAGTTAAGAAATTATTAAAAAGCCAGTGGACCTTTTTTCCTTCCTTCAAGGAAAAAAATTATTCTTTGGTACCGAAAAAGGCGGATCAGTTTCGCAGTGTAGCGATGAAAAAGCAAGTAGAAGAAAAGCTCTTGGAAATGAATAAGAGCTTAAAGGCACCCCAAGATGCGGACGCGAAATTAGAACAAGGTGAAATTGTTATTAGCGATAGTAAAGATGGCAAACAGTATGATGTCGACGGTATATTAGAGGAATATAAGAAACAAATATATACGAGTGATATCCATCTGAAACCTTTACTGCTAAAACCAATCAAAAAGGATAGTCCGATTATCAAGGAAAAGGAGCAAATATTAGAGGAACTTCTAAAACAAACAGTTGATTATAAAGTCCAGAAAAAAGTGCATCCTTTAAAAGCCAGTGAATTAATCAAAAATGCCTCTGTATCAAACGATAAGAAAATTACCATCACTGCGAGTGACATTAAAAAGAAGATAGATGCAATTAATCGTACTCAAGCAACATTAGATAAAAATTTTACATTTAAAACCCATTCAGGAAAGAACATTTCCGTAAAAGCAGAAGGCTATGGCTGGGCAATCAATGCTGAGAAAGAAACGGCAAGGATTCAAAAAGCCTTTGAAAAAGGAGACAAAGCGATTTCTGCCTCCAATATTTACGGAAAAGGCTGGAGCAATGAAGGCATTGGCTATGAAACGACAGCGAATCATGGCATTGGCAACACGTATGCTGAAGTATCAATTGCTAAGCAGCATATTTGGATCTACAAAAATGGAAAACTAGTTGTCTCCACAGATGTTGTTACCGGTAAACACAGCACAGGGGAAGATACTTCACCAGGAATTTGGTATATCCTTTATAAACGAACTCCGTATACCCTAAAAGGCACCGCTGTAGGTAAGGGCGAATATGCTGTTGATGTAAAATACTGGGCTCCATTCACAAACAGTGGTCAAGGATTCCACGATGCAAGCTGGCGGAAAAACTGGTCAAAAAAAGCTTATCTCAATGATGGATCAGGTGGATGTGTAAACACACCTCCAAACATTATGAAAGCTGTGTATGATAATCTCAGTACGTATGATCCAGTTGTTATTTATTGAGAAAAGCTCAAATGTCATTTTGAGAAGCGTGATGTGATCACTTACACACCTATATGCGGAAAATTGGAGTAAATCTGAAGCTGAAAAAGCGAAGTATCAGCAAATAATAAAACAAATTGAACTGAATGGTACAAATTTGAAATAGATATTCGTCTTTATAATGGAAAAAGACCGGGCAAATTCGCCCGGTCCTTTTTATTTAAGAGAATGTCCGAAGGTTTTTAGCGCCTCTTTAATTTAATCAATTCTTCTGTATCAGATTCTTCAAGTTCCAATTTATCCCCTTGGAGATACTTCACAGTGAACGTAAGTGTTTCCACACTATCTTCTTTCCGTTCGCCATCTTGATAAAACTCTATGTCATTTGTAAGTTTTAAGATTTTTGCTTCTGAATCATACTCCCAATGTCCTTTAACATAATCCGTTTTCTTAGGATACGTGTCATCCATATATTGCTCAAAAATACCGTCTGGATGAATAATGAGAGCTACATTGAATCCATTTTCTGCATCCTCCCCCCAAGTACCGGCTATTTCTTTGCTATCCTTCGATATGTTTGGTGTCTCTGGCTTACTTTCCTTTTTCGTTTCAGAGGATTCAATCTGTTTATCCGTTTTTTTCACTGTTGCATCCCCACAGCCCCCTAATAACATTAACGGAATTGCAAAGCATAATAATTTTTTCTTATTCATGGTCCCCTATTCCTCCTATGTATTTATTTACCATAATTCTTTTATCCTACCATTCTCATTTTTAAGCGTCAATGAATCTTCTTTTCTAGAAAATGTTGTTACCCTTAGGATAATTAGAAACCTTCTACTGTTCAAAAATCCCTACTGGTATAAAAAATTGCCATAAAAGGACAAGAAGAAAAACAATGGCGAACAGCTTATTTAAAGCAAACGGAAGGCCGGACAGCACCTTCTGTCCATGGTAGTTAATTCCTGAAAATAAAATCGTCATATATTTATAGAAAAAATCCAAAATACTTTTGCATTCATTATGAACATTTGACTGATACAATATCATCACTGCCTTTTGAACGAAAATCGAGAAAAATGCAAAAATACAGTTAGCGATTAATATAATGGACACATAACTGCTTGGGATCGAAATATTGATGCCAAGAAAAGGTAGTGCAATTAAGGTGCAGACGAAAAGTGCTAAAATCATAGCGATAAATTCATTTTTCGTCCATTTTCTTTTTGTTTTGTTCTGATTATTCGCCTCATTAGTTTTCGGACTAAAACAGGCCAAAATAGATAGGAGAATGATTAAAAATTCAAATCCTAAAATAAAGATAATGACGGTTACGGATCCATCGCTTCCCCATTGTTTATAGTTAACAAATAATAAAAGGATCATGAAGCATAAGACCAAATTACTTTGTAAAAAGAAGCGAAATCCATTTTTTGTTTTAAACATCTTCTTTTCTACTCCCTCTTATTTACTAAAAAAATTCTTTTATCGTTTCATCTATCTTATCAAAGTATTCTTTATTGTTTATTGCAGCGAAATAAATCTCCCCATCATTAACCTTTTCATAATCGATATGCCATATAAACTCATCACTAGGAAGAAGGAAAGCGATTTGGTCAATTTCATTCTCGTCCCTAACATAATTGGATTCAATAAAAGAGATATTATCCAATTCTTGTTTATTTCTTCTGAAATCCTTTAGAAAAATTCTTAGTTCTTTATCTAAAGCTTCATCCTCGATCATTGCCTCGATAACTTCCTTTTCAATAGTATGAAGCTCATCAAACATTTCATCGGATACTTGTATAGGTCTAAGGTTATCCACATCCTTTTCCTTATTTGTTTGTACTTCAAAATATTCACAAAGCAATTCATAATATCCCAGTTTGTTTTCATGAAATGAAAATGTATGTTCATTTTTTTCTACATGCTGGATCATCGAATTTCCCCCATCAAGATAATGAATAAACAATACTCGATCCTGATTCACGCAACGGATTTTTCTACGAGAATGTACGAGTAAATGCAATAAATTTTCTAATCCAGCCGTAATTTTAGTTTCCCTTTCTTCATCCCAGTACCCTTTTTGTTTCAATAACCATTCCGACTCGCTAACAAATCTTTCAAATTCCTTATCATTATTAATTAATTTATTTTCATTTAAAATTTGACTAGCAATATGGTCATGCCCGCATAAAGCCAATGCTGAAACTAATTCATTTGTGGTTAATTTTATTTCAGAAGCCATTTCTTCCTCTCCTTCATATAGTTTGATTATCTAAAGTAGCTTGAAATAAATTTCTTTGCCCCAGATAACTTTTTAGATATTTTATTGGTTGTTTCTTTAATTAAGTCATTTGTATCTTCAATACGTCTTTCTACCCAGCGGCCGACAGATTCTCCCCATTCTTTGACTTTATCTTCAGCAAACCATGAGCCGATGATCCCTGACCCAGCTCCCACTGCTCCACCAATAATTGTACCCACTCCGGGACAGATCATAGTTCCAATTACTGCCCCTCCTGTAGTAAGTCCAGCAACTCCTGCATCTAAACCAACTCCTGCAACAAATCTGCCTGTTTTCTCAAAACCTGATTTATATTTATTTTCATCACTAAAAAATTCACTCGTATTCATTGTTAATGAAATTGTTATACCAGCCACAGGTATACGCTTTGCAAATGCACTTAATTTGGTCGCATCAGTAAATTGGGAAGTTGTTCTTCCGACATTGACCTTCATTTTATAATTGTTAAGCATGCTTTTATCAAATACGACCGAGTTAGTATACTGACGTAATATTCTTCCAAAATAAATGCGTTTTGTATTAGGTGCCAAACCAACGATTTCCTTCAGAACTCCTCCTGGTGCTTTGCTATATTTTGAAAGATAACGCTTTAAAGGAGAAGAAGAGTTTGGATCTGCTTTCTTCAAAATACTATATATCCGTTCGGCTAATTTCGATTCAAATTTTCCATTTGCCGCTTTCCTCCATTTTGAAGAGACGACCACCTTAAAGATTCCTTTTCCCTTCTTTTCTAATTTCAATGCTCCAGATGACAGCACACCAATGGCAAGAGCACCTTTCACAACATCTAAAGCACCCGTCCCTTTGCCAAGGGTATCCATCCAACTTGCAATATCTCCGATAAATGTTGAATTTCCTTGTTCTACAGACAATTCGATCGCACTATCAACCATTTCCTTTATTGCATCTGTATTTAAGAAGTAGTCTTCTATCATACGGATTTCTTTTTTACTTAAAAAGATTCCGCTCTTTGACCATACTTTCATTTTCCCTATAAGTTAATGAATGTTTGTTAAATCTTTTCCGGGATCCTCTAGTTTTACTGTACTACTTTGATCAAGTTGATTTATATCTTCTATCGTTTTTCGAATTTGTCGCTTAGCACTTGAAATATGTGCATCAAAATTTATTGTTTTAATTGGAATAGCAGCTACTAAATCATTCACTTTATACAAATCTTCATTAATACTTTTTACGATATCATGAGTTTCCTTCTCTACCTTAGTGATACCATTCATAACATCATGATGAATAAATTCCTCTTTAATAAAACCATCTTCTGTTTCATAATGTTTTACTACGTTTTTGATATTCTTTAATTCTTGAACATAATTCTCTAAGAATTGGTTAAATAATAGAATTATAGGAAAATGTAGCACGTTATAGTAATCCTTAATTGCATTACCCCCCTCGCCTTTTAAAGCATCATCTAAATTAATGACCTTTTCCATTGCATCGTGAATGGCGAGAATTTGTCTTTTCTCTTCTTTCTTTTTGTTAATCAATTGATCAATTCCATTGTTGATCTCGGAAACTTTTAACACTCTCATTGTGCCTTCTCCTTATGTATACTCCGAGCCAGATTTTGATCTAATTTAATGTATGATTCAATACTCGACCAAGCATCATTATTCGTTTTTATTAAAAACGTTTTAAAACTTTTGATTGTTTCATAATATTGTTCTTCAATCTCTTCCATTTTTTTGATGAAATCAAGTTTGGACTCTGAGAATTCAACTTTTGGATTAGTAGTATCCAACTCATTTGTTTTTTCCTTTAAATTTTGAAAAACAGGTTCAACTTCACTCTTTATGACTTTTATCTCCGGCATAAACATAGACTCCTTCCTACATATTATTGATTCTAGAAATTTCCCTTTGTTTCACGCTTATCGAATCCAAAAGACTTTCATTTTTATCTTTCAATTTTTTTATTTTTTTATCAATTTCATTTAAAAGTTCCCCAACTTGTTGATTAGCAATATACGTACTACTTTGGGCAATACTATCTCGAATATTTGAATGCTCTTTTGCATGTTTCCCAGCCCAAGAAGTTGAAAAAAACTCTGGCTTAAATACATTTTTTTATTATTGATTAAATCTTCTCTCAGGTTTTCAATGCTCATTTTTGCTTTCCGTAATCGTTTTATTTTCTCTTCATTCTCTTGGATAGCTGTTGAAAATCTAGAAATATCCTGATTCAAAATCATAATAGTTATCATATTTATATTATTCACTCAACCACCACCAAAGTAATTTCGTATTTTATCTTTTTTAAAACATGCGGACTAGAAACCATAAGACGCAAGGCTGATCCGCTAAAGAATTCTTTTGTTTAAAGTCGGATTATACTGTTACTATTATCATAATTTACCAAATCCCACATCAATAAAAATATGAATAAATTACTGAAATCAGGACTTATTTACTGTTATTAGAGTCAATATCCCTCATATAGTAATAGGATATTAGTCATACTAAAATGAAAGAGTTTTTTATAATTGGATTATGTGTTATTAACACCAAGTACTTCACGGTTCTCATTTAATTTGTTATTTTTAGAATTGAGTTAAACAAGATAAATTTAGTGGAGGAAATTAAAAAATGGGACCTAAAGAACTTGGCAAGAGAATCAAACAAATGAGAACAAAGAAAAAACTTACACAAGCTGCTCTTGCTGAATTAGTAGGGATTACAAAAAGTCATATTTCAAAAATTGAAAATGGTGTTGCTACACCTAGTTTGGTGACACTCTCAAAAATTGCTGAAACATTGGATTCCCCAATGTCCTGGTTTGTTATTCAGGAAGAGCATGAGGGATTATCCATTGTAAGAAAAAGTGATAGGAAAGAAAACGTCGCTAAAAATGAGATTGGCTACGACTATGAGTTATTAGCAAATAAAAACTTTATGAGTAATATTAATCCAACGATTGTTACTGTTTTACAGGGAGCAGAAGAAGTTGAACCTTATATCCATAATAGTGACGAGTTTATATATGTTCTTACTGGGGCCATCAAACTAATTTATGATGGGGTAACATATAATTTAGTTGAGGGTGATTCAGCTTATTTTTCCGGAAGAAAACCGCATATATTTATCAGTAATAGTCAAGAGGTTTCAAAAGTATTAACCATTTATGTTGAAGAATAGGCAAGACTTATAAATCGTTTTAAATATATCATCAAAAATACTACCTGAAAAGGACTCCACTTTACAAAATATTTATACTATTATAAATTATATATATCATTATTCAACAAAGTTGAATTATAGGAAACTATTTTCAATCAAAGGGGGCCATATGATGGTTATTTCAAGAGTAAAGGGTTTCTATCAATTATCTGTAGACGAAAGAGTAGATCTTATTACTAAAGGAATAGGTTTAACAGAGGATGAAATAAATGTATTGTCTAATGGTATGACGTTAGATTTAGCTGATGCTATGGTTGAGAATGTAATTGGACAAATTGGTATTCCGTTAGGGGTTGCTGCCAATTTTAAAATAAACGGTAAAGATGTATTCATTCCGATGGCTACGGAGGAACCTTCAGTCATTGCGGCAGCAAGTAATGCCGCTAGGGCAGCATATGATTTAGGTGGTATTCACACAGCAACTTCCGGAACAATCATGCGCGGACAGATTCAAGTATTAGATATTTGTGATCCATATGCAGCAAGAGCAAGGGTATTTGAGAACAAAGAAGAAATTATTGAACAATGTAATTTAAAAGATCCAACCTTGGTGAGCTTAGGGGGCGGAGTAAAGGATATTGAGGTACATCTAGTAAACACTGTTAAGGAAACAATGCTAGTTATCCATTTAATAGTGGATACAAAGGATGCGATGGGCGCAAATGCAGTAAATACAATGGCGGAATCTGTTTCTTCATTAATTGAAAAAATTACCGGGGGCAGAGTTGTTTTACGTATTATAACGAATTTAGCTGATAAACGAGTCGTTAGAGCTCGAGGAGTTTTTTCATCAGAAATGTTGGGAGGAGAAGAAATTGTAAAAAATATTGTAAGCGCTTTTGAATTTGCCGATGCAGATCCTTATCGCGCTGCAACACATAATAAAGGTGTGATGAACGGGATTACCTCCGTAGTTCTAGCTACCGGAAATGATACACGTGCTGTAGAGGCGGGGGCACACGCATATGCTTCTAGAACTGGAAGATACCGTTCCCTTACAACTTGGGAGGTAAATAATGAAGGCAATTTAGTAGGAACATTAGAAGTCCCAATGGCGGTTGGAATTATTGGAGGTGCAACAAAAACACACCCAGTCGCACAAGTTGCATTGAAAATTATGGGTGTAAAGACAGCAGAAGAATTAGCTGGAATGATTGCAGCAGTTGGATTAGTAGAGAATGTAGCTAGTTTACGAGCACTATCTGCAGAAGGGATACAAACAGGTCATATGCGCTTACATGCGAAAAATTTAGCTGTAATGGCTGGAGCTAAAGGAGATCTTATTGAAAAAGTGGTTCAAAAGGCGGTAGAAGAAAGAGATTTTCGTTATGACCGAATTTTAGAAATTACTAATTCACTGTAACGGGGGGCTAAGTATGTTAAATCCCAAAAAGAATGTTATCGATCATGAAAAAGATATCGTTGTACAAGAGAAAGGGCAGTTTATTGAGATTTTAGGGGATACGACTTCTAGTAAACAGCTTATTGTTGCAATTTTGATGAGTGTCGTTGTTAGTTTAGGGGGATATAAGTTAGGTCAATATATCTTTCCAAAAATAGCGAGTCCCCAAATGGTAAATTCATATTCTTTGTTGTTAGGAATTGCTGGTACTGTGATAGTTTTATTTTTAAATGCCGTTCTTTTTAAGCCAAAAAGAATATTGGTTGAAGACGAAATCTCAAATAGCACAATGGAAGATGTATTTAAAGATTTACAGCTTGATATTGATGAAGAGTTAAGACTAATCGATGCCGATCCGATAACAAAAAGAGAATTGAATGAGCTTGGGGTACTAGCAAATTTTGAGAATATGAGGAGAGTGAATAAAAAGTGAGTATTTATTTAATCGCATTGTTATTTGCTCTCTTAGGCGCTTTCATTTTTACCATTATCGGTTTAATTTCAGGCACTGATGAAACCGCTATCATGGTGCCGATTACACTATTAATCATACTTTTAGGTGCACCCCCGGAAGGAGTCTTCGCATTCTTTATGGCAGCTGTACTTTCAAAGCATCTTACTCATGCTGTTCCAACGGCACTTATGGGGATCCCGGGAGATACGACCGCTGTTCCGTTAATTGATCATGCAACAACACTAAGACGTATGGGGATGCCTCATATCGCCTTACGGAAAATGATCTCAGGTGGGATTATTGGTGCTTTTATTGCATTACCTACGGCGGTTTTGCTGGGACAATTTTTAGGGCAATTTGCAGACTTCTTTAAAGCATCATCCGGACTGATATTTACAATTGCGGCTTTTTTAATTGCTTATTTTTCAAAAGGGAAATGGGCTAGTGTACTAATTATTATTCCTTTTGCCTTTTTTATTAAATCGTTAGATACTTTAAGCTTCTCTATATTGGATAAACATTTATCCATTACTTTCTTTCTAGGAATTGCTATAGGACCAATGTTTAGTAATATATTAGTGGCAGCTTCTCCCGCCGCTCGAAATGCAATTGTAAGAAATAAACCAAATGAATACAATCTAGCACCAGAGACGAAGTCATGGAAGGGTTATTTCCCGAATCCATTTAAGATACTAACCGGACGTCAAACGACTTTCACTTCTATTACAACGTTTATATCTTCATTAACATTTGTATTCAGCCCGGTCGGAATGACTTCATTAATGGGTGAAATTGTTGGATCACGTACAAAAGGGGCTTATAAAAAATCAACTACGAGTTTAACAGTTATGAATGGTGTGACAGAGTCTACTTATCTTGCAGAAGCAATTATTCCACTTATTGCTTTCGGTATCCCATTAAGCCCAGTAGCACTAGGCCCGGCATCGGCCTTGTTTAATGCTCCACCGGTATATTCAGTGGAGCCAATTAATAACTTGCACACATATTTATCAACGTGGGATTTCTTTATTTTTGGTTTTATTGGTATTGTCATAGCTTCATTGATTGCTTATCCATTTTCAATGAATTATGCCCGAAAGGCGTCCGTTTTAGTTTTAAAATTTGTTAGTCAAGAGGCCATTGTAGCCATGTTCATAGGTTTAGCTTGTTTACTTGCTTATAATGAGGCAGAATTCCTTGGGATTATCTTAACATTTACCGTTGCAACCGTAGGCGGGTTATTAAACCGCATCTTAGGTGTAGGTGCGGGTGTACAATTTATGGTATTTTACGCGTCAAGCTGGATCATGCTTCAATTATTCGGATTCTAACTAGAATAAGGATGTGCAATGAAATTTCTACTAAATTATCGCGGTTTTAGCTTGTACTGCTTATGGGCAGAATAGGTGTAATCTCTCTCGTAAAGATTCACGGAGTTCTTGCGGCATTTCCTCGACCTCGATATCTCCACCGAGGAAAAGTAGCCAATTTGTTATTTCGGTCAATTCATCTGAATTATTAACATTGATAAAAGTCTTTAGAATGGCTGTCGTTTGGTAAGGATTCGTATAGGAAATTGAAACTTTTAATGGATGGTATTTTTTGAACTGGGCAATCGCTTTGGGACCAAGTTCAAGGACAAGGTTAATTACTTCTTCCTGCTTACGTAGTTTTTCTAAAATCTTTTTCTTACTTAACTTTTTTTTCGTATGGTATGGTTCTACATTGGTGAGATTGTCGACAGGGATAGTCCGCCTCTTTTCATCCTTTAAGTCGAAGCCATCAATCAACCAAAGACTTTTTTCACGATAAAGATGCAAGAGATAAATTGAATAAGACTTTATTATCTTCTCTTCTTCAATGGTAATCAATAAATAGCTATCTAAAAGAAGGATTTCGATAAGTTTTTCTAACATCGGATGTGGCAGGTCTGACAGATCGAGTAGGTCCGGATTATTGGGATTGGTCCCTTCGAAAAGCAAGAGTTGATTTAACAGAACAAGTTCATCTTGCTGGTTTTCTGAGATAAGACCAAGTAATTTTTCAGCTAATGATTGACGGCTCTTTAGATAAGGGAGTTGTAGATTTCTCGTGGCCATGAAAGCAATAAAAAGTGCTTTAATCTCATTATCGGTAAAGCGAACAGTTGGCAGGACTGAGTTATTCATGACAAAATAACCACCATCCCTGCCCACTTCAGCAACAAGTGGCATCCCCATGGCTTCAATTTCTCTGATATCTCTAGTAGCTGTCGAACGAGAGATGTTAAATTCCCGCATGATTTCAGTAATGGTAAAGCGAGAGCGGTTGTTGATATACCGCATAATGGTATTAATCCGTTCAACTTTTTTCATAAGGGCTCCTAAACAGTGTCACTTTTTGACATGATTTAAGGTTATCATATACTTAGCAAGTGAAGAACACAAGTCTTTTAACTACTTTTAGAAAAGGAAGGTTATGAACATGGCAAATTATACTTTAGAAGAAAAAGACAGCTTTACCGTTCTAGGAATTGGAACTGAGCTTAAGAGCCATTACACGGACTTTGCGGGCATAAACAAGGAAAAGTCGGACTTTTGGGAAGCGATCAGCCAAGATGGAAGGCTTGACGCATTAAAAGCCATTGCTACAAATGATTACATTTTTGCCGTTAATGAAGCAGTGAATAACAAAATGATGTATTATGCTGGTGTCATGACAGATGCATCGATACCAGAAGCAACTAGACTTATTCAATTCCCAAAAGGGGAATACCTTGTTGTAAAGGGAGAAGGGAAGACAAGCGAAGAATTGAGTAATACGCTTACTGGCATTGCCTTTGGGCAGGCATTACCAGAAGCAAAGGATGTTGCCTATGTTGGCGGGCCAAATACAACGGTTGAGATGGGGCAACGAAACGGCTTAGTCTTTGGTGAAATGTGGATTCCTATTGTTAGGAAATAAGAGATTGAAGGAAAGTTTAAGTTTGCAAGGCAGAAGGCTAAATTAGCTGGAACTATTCGAGGCCCGTATTTAAAGGAGACTATTAAAAGTAACAGCACCTCTTCATTGAATTAGAGGTGCTGTTACTTTTTTGCAAAAACGCTAATCAAAATAATTAAATTATAACGATTTTCTTAAATTACTGGTTTCATCGTTTCTTTTAGGACGGAAACGGAATGATTAAATTGTTCTTTTTCCTTTCCACTCAGCTCAATCTCAACTATTTCTCGAATGCCGGCACGGTTAATGACAGCGGGTACTCCAATAAATACATCATTTTGACCATATTCTCCGTCTAGATAAGCAGATACTGTCAAAATGCTGTTTTCATTATTAAGGATTGCTTTTGTAATCCGCACGAGAGACATTCCTATTCCATAGTATGTCGCCCCTTTTCTTTCAATGATCTGATAAGCTGCATCACGGACATTTACAAAAATGTCATCTAAACATTCTTTTTTCAAATCTCCCTTCCGTTCTAAAACAGAATCAAGATGTTCAATTCCAATCATTGCATGACTCCAAACAGGAAGTTCTGTATCTCCATGTTCACCGATGATGGCTGCATGAACATTCCTTGTATCTACGTTAAAATACTTCCCTAGTGCAGATCTTAGACGTGCAGAGTCTAATACTGTCCCAGATCCTATTACACGTTCTTTTGGCAGACCAGATTCTTTCCAAGTTACATAAGTTAAAATATCCACCGGGTTTGTTGCAACTAAGAATATTCCATTAAATCCACTTTCCATAATACCTTTTACAATTTGTTTAAATATTTTAGTGTTTTTTTCCACTAATTCCAAACGGGTTTCTCCTGGTCTTTGGGCCAGTCCAGCAGTAATGACCACCAAGTCTGCGTTCGCACAATCTTGATAAGAACCACTCCATACACGTATAGGTGATGGCGCGAAAGGCATTCCATGATTAAGATCCATCGCTTCCCCTTCTGACTTTGCTTCATTGACATCAATTAAAACTAGTTCCTCAGCAACTCCTTGATTAATGAGAGAATAGGCATAACTACAACCTACAGCACCTGTTCCAACTAATACAATACGATTTACTTTTTCTTTATTCATGGTAATAGATCTCCCTTCTGATTCTAAAGATTAAAAGATTATCCAGCTATCCAACATCGCTGGCTTTTTATAAATAAATAGGGCAATATTCCCGCTATAAATAAACTGAGGAGTCTTGCGATATATCCTTTTAATTTAAACACCGTCAGCATAACTATAATAACTAGCTAACTAATTTGTGAAATGTTTCACAATAGGATATAAAAAAATATATCTTTCAAGACAAATTTACATTATTACTTTTCTGATAACACCGTTAGTATACCATAAGTTTTGTGAAAAATTTCACAAAATTTACGAACAAAATATGAATATTATTTTTAAAAGCGGACATTCTCCGAGACTTTAAATCTCGTATTTTTATAGGTAAAATTATTGATAACTAATGCCTTTTAACATCCCAATGTAACCGTAAAATCAAAAAGCCGTGGATGATTAGCGAATAGTAACGATAAGGAGATGATTTTTATGAAAAGGATTCCAGTTACAATGGTAAGAAAGGATTTGTTAGATATCCCTCAATATTCGCTTCCAGCCGGATTTCGTATAAGGTTATTTGAAAAAGGCGACGAACATAATTGGACTCGTGTTGAAACAAGTGTAGATGAATTTAAAAACGAACAAGCTGCACTAGAGCACTTTAACAAAGAATTCGGGCCACATTTGGACGAAATGTCACGAAGATGTGTTTTTATTGAGAATGGAGATGGAGAAGTGATTGGTACCACCACAGCATGGTATGGCGACTTACATGGCGATGGAGAAGTATCCGGCAGAATTCATTGGGTAGGTATTGTTCCAGAATATCAAGGGAAGAAACTTTCAAAACCATTACTTAGTGCTGCTATGAATATTTTGGCCAATAATCATTCAAAATGCTATCTTACATCGCAAACGACAAGTTACCAAGCAATCAATATGTACTTAAATTATGGGTTTGAACCTTTACTTACCAAACCAAGCTGTCATGAAGCCTGGTCCTTGTTAGAAGATAATTTAAACCGAAAAATACTAAAATAACATTTAAAGTAGAAGTCCAAGAACATCTTGGCGGTACGTTGGTGGGGAAGTGTTTGCACTCATCGGATTATACTTACTTCTATTCAAACGAAGTGAAAAACTTTCAATCTATGAAAACACGATTGTTTTGACTTTAAAAGGGCAAGAACTATTGATTCCAAAAGAGCAGATTAGCCAAATCGAATATCAGAAACTAAAAGTTAGAAGAAGTCCTGTCGTGAATTATTATCCAGTACTCATATTAAACGATCAAAAAAAGTGTTAATTAATAAGGCATTTAATTCAATGGTCAATCAAGATTTCAAGAAAGTTATCGAGTCATACCTTTGAATATCACGATTCTAAAAAGGTGCCCCAAAAGTATAGAATTTGGGGCACCTACTATTTTTCAAAACTTATTATCTAAACTTGCAAACACTTTGTGAACTTCGTTATATAGATGTTTCCAACTTTCGGATGTGCTTGCAATTTCACTTAAACTATTCATGTAAAGCTTAATAATAAACTTTCCAAGCTTACTGCTGGGAGTGGTCTCAAGCGTATTCATGATCTGCTGCAATCTTTCATTCATAACCTTGACAGTTTCCACTTCAAATTCATCATTAGTATAATCATATGTGGCATGTTCATACGCATCTTTAAGATCAAAAGGTGCAGTTAATATATAAACAATGGAAGAAACAATTGGTTCAACAAATTGTGGCTCGCTTTCCATGATTTCCGGTGAAACTTGGTTTAACACAACAGTTTCTAAGTTGTTGATTACTTCTGACATTTAATTTGCACCCCAATTATATTATTTTTGAACTATGTATTCTAGATAAAAAAAGCACGTATGGTAAAAAGAAAATGCATTAGCATCCTTCAAATTTCATCATGATTATACAAAAAACTAAGCAACTTTTATACTATTTAAAAAAAATAATTTTCCAGCTGGGTTCTGGTTCTGCTGCTTAAGGAAAAAAGCACAGGTTTTTATAATGGGTGAATGCATTATCATTTACTTATGGTACTGTTCAGACAGATATCAATAAATGAATTAAAAACGTTTAACTGTTTTTTCTCTTTTCTGTAAAGTAACTGACGATGAAAGTTTAAAGCTGTATCATTCAAAGGAACGGTTTTTAAAAACTGATCATTTTCCTCTACTGCAAATAAAGGTAAGAAACCAATTCCCCAATGGTTTTTTATCGCTTTTTTAATGGTTTCCACACTGCTAAGTTCCATGGATATATCATGAGAGATACTTTCTCCATTTAATTTTTCAAGTAAAAAAGCCCGATAAGTACATCCTTTTTCTGTTAGAATGAATGATTCATCCGTTAGATCTTTTATTTCTAGCTCACGTCTATTAGCAAATTTATGATCATGTGGAACAACAATACCCATAGGCTGTTTCTCTAAAAGAAGGTTTTCAACTTCAGGGATATAATAGGGAAAATCTAAAATAAGTCCAAAATCAATCTCCTTTTCTTTAATCATTTGTATAATATTTCTCTCATTGCTTGGAATAATTCGTATATGTACATCAGGATATAACTTCTTAAATTTGTCCAATATTTCAGGAAGAAAATAAAGAGCTACGGTCTCAATTGAACCTATGGTAAGGGTTTTAATTTCCTGATCTCCTATCGCAGAATGTGAATCCTGATATAAGGATAATATTTTTACAGCGTAATCATAAAGTAATTCCCCAGATGAAGTCGCCTTCATCTGTTTCCCTTTTCTTTCAAATAAACGAACTCCCCCATATAATTCTTCGAGTTTCTGAATATGATTGGTCACACTAGATTGAGCATAGTCTAAATCTATAGCTGCTCGAGAATAACTTCCACTCTTTAATACTTGAACGAACGTTTTTAAATATAAAAATTCGATAATATCCCCCTCCTATTATCAACATTAATGATACTTGATATCTATAATTATCTATAACTATGAATTAAAAAGCAATGTATGATTACCATATAGAAACAAAAATACATTTTGTAGAGGAGAATATTAAATGAATTTAAAACCAAGATTTGCTCTTTCATTAGAAATGGAACCTGCTAGTCCGGAAATAGCTTATTCACATTTTATGAACAAATTGACTTTTGAAACGGATGTAGCTGACTTGTCAATCGATTTAAGGAAAGGTTACGAGGGCATCATTGTGGTCGATGTAAGGGATTCAAAGTCGTACGAAGAGTGCCATATACCAGAAGCGGTATCTCTACCAAATAATAAAATTAATGAGAAAACCACAAATGGTCTATGTAAAGATAAGACCATCATAACTTATTGCTGGGGTCCAGCATGCAATGGAGCAACTAGAGCAGCGGCTAAGTTTGCTAAGTTAGGTTTTAGAGTGAAAGAGTTAATTGGAGGAATCGAATACTGGAGGAAGGAAGGAGGCGATGTGGTAGGAAGTGTAGCTGAAAATGCTCCTCTATATTGGAAAATGAAATAAAAGAAGGGTGTCGGGATCTTAGTTAATAACTTTGCAAAAATAACATAAGTCAATGTGGGTTTAAGGTTGTTGTATTCAGCATGATCGTATTAATCCGTTCAACTTTTTTCATACGGTTTTCTAAACAGTGTCACTTTTTGACATGATTTAGGGTTATCATATACATATCAAGTGAAGAACATGTGGTCAAGTACTTGGTGAAATGTAGATTCCTGTTGTTAGGAAATAAAAAGTGAAAAAAGGAGAGATGGAATTGTCCTATGTCGTTGATTTTAAAAATGTGTCTACGGTTGGTCTAGAGTCTTCGCCAGTAGCTGAAACGCTTGCTGGTTTACGTGCTAATGAAGCGCGATACTTTATGAACAAATACAAGCATGAATTTACGGTTGTCCCAGCTAGCGAAAGTCAGGAGACACTTGATTATGTAAACCGCATTTTGAAAGAACGTGATATTGAGTTTGCAGCCAAACCTTTAGAAACGTCGCGTTTTCAAGTGGAAAATATCAAAATTGCCTACGTCTTTTATGAAGATGGCCTTAGTGTCAACGTCATGTACACGATTGATGACCCTAAGAAGCGTGCCGTAGGTTTTAAGCTTTCTGAAGGAATGGAGGTACCAAAAGAGTTAGAAGGCAAGTTTAAGTTTGCTAGGCAGAAGTCTAAGTTAGCCGGAACCATCCGGGGCTCATTTTTTGTTATTAAAGGAGAATATTAAAGTAACAGAGAGCGTTTGTGGACGAATATAGCCATTTTTATATTTAAATAAACAACACAGCACCTCTCTATCAAATTAGAGGGATGCTGTTATTTTCTTAAATCTTTTAATTAGCTAGAACAATTCGGGGATTACTTTTTGTCATTAAATGAAAATATTAAAGTAAGCAAAGGTCCTCGTGGAGGAATTTAGCCATTTTTCATATTTTTAATAACAATTATTTTTATAGCAATTTAATCATCTATATTTTTTAATCTATCTACCTCATCAGTTAAACCTAATTTAATCATTTCATTAATGACCAATTCTTTTAATTCTATTTCATCCGAAATCAAGCAAGTAAATTGGGCATCTCGTATGAAAGCTAATTTACTTTCAGGTGTCGCAGAGTTGAAAAATTTTTCCATCTCGTTAAGGTTAATAATCATATCCTTTTCAATCTTGAAGATATTAAAGTTTCTATTAACATTTTCCAATGCTATTATTCCCAAACCATCAAGAGTTGGTAAAATTGTTTGCTTCTCTCTTTCTGTCTTTACTTTTCTTTCCACATAATGATACACATCATCTATAATTTCACATCCAATAGTGTTTATTACCTTCTCTACTACATAGTTAGTCCTTTTTACAAATTCCTCATTTTCAATTTCTTCTTGTTTAAGGTCTTTAATCAAGTTTAAATAATCTTCCTCTTCTTTAAAATAATTAAAGTTAGAAATAGCTCCTGCATCTTTCATTGTACAAATTAAACTAACAAACTCCCTTATATTCCTTGCAACAATCTTTATATGTGAACCAAAATCCATTGGACTAATACATACAACAAAGGCATCTTCTAAAGATGACACCGTTCCAAAGTCGGTTAACAAGCCAAAATGTATTCCATCACAACCTATACTTGCAAATGTAATTACGTCATAGGGAGTAACAAAATAAGAATAGTAATCGGAATGTAAAATAAGGCCCAAATCACTATCTAAAGAATATCCTTCTTCTTTTAAATGAACATCTAGTCTTTTTAACTTTTCAAATGTTAATGGCATTTGCTTATACTTGCCTAAATAGCTCATATTGTCCTCCCTTATTAATTCTATTTAATTAGGTTATCTATTAAATTTTAACATTTTTACTTTGTTAATAGTATTTTGGAAAACAATTGAAACATACACACAGTAAGTGCAAAAAAGATGGAAAAAGCTCACTTACTTATGATACGGTTCACCGTAATGTATCTAAATGAGGTTTTAAAACCTACATCAATGTTTTTATCCATTAAAACGTGCTTGCTTAAACTTCTCTATAATCTTGTAGAACTCTTCTTGGCTCATATTCACATACATTTCTTTCAAGCATACCTCTCTAAAGTATGTCACTCTTTTATATGATAACTTACATACTTTCATTATCTCCCATCTATGCATTCTTCTTATTCTCTTGTCTTTTGGTTCCTTAAAACTCATCATTATAAATAGCTCTTGGTATTTTGCTAAAACAGCATAACCGTATGCAATTGGAATAAAAAGTGCTGATAGGACTATAGGGATGAAAAATGTTATTAGTAAATCAACACTATTAAGAGTAACATAAGTAGCAACTGCTATTTTAATGGTTAATCCTAGAACTGCAAAACCTACAAATGACAAGATGAATGATAATAGTTTTTTTACCTTGTAGTACTCTTCTTTTGTATCTGCAACGGCATGTAACAAAAATAAAAGTGTTAGGAACGGTAGAAGTAACAATTCAACGAAAATGTTAAATGTAAAAGAGCTTAATAAAAACTCAACAATGACAATAAATTTTAAATTGTTCTTTAGTATACTTATGAAAAAATCATTGTTATTATTGTTTGTAATTGCACCAAAGCAAACTGGCACGCCAGTAATTGTTACCCAGAAGGCAATATCCTTTAAATACTTCCATTCCCAAAATGAGAATTTTGACGCTAATATTACCAAAATCATTGAATAAAGAATTATAATAATAAATGGAATAACTATTTGCTTAGCAGTTGCGGCTTGTATTACTTTAAATGCTGATGCTCTTATTGTGGGATTTAAGAAAATAAAAATAAGAATGACAATGAACCAGATTGCACTCGCAATTTCACGGCTAGAAAGTATATCAATCATATAGCTTTATATCCTTTGACTTTTTAACTTTTGTGAAGCTGATGAAGGTGAGCTGCTATATCCTTTACTAGAAGCCTCTTTCTTAGCATCTTCTAATACTTCATCAAAATCAATAGTATTTAATCTATCCAAGTTAATTCTCATTCTAACCAATGTACCTTTAATATCACAATCTTCAACAATTTCTTCAGAAAGACTATAAGTTATGCTTTTCTTCCCCGAAGCGATACTAAAGTAACCATTAGTTCTTTCAACAATTCTTCTTACCAGTGCAAGACCATACCCCGAGTTTTTATAATCTTCTGGGGCATAGGCATGATTTGATAACGCAGAAAGTCCAGGTATCATTGCTTTTCTAATAGCATCTTCATCAGTTGGCTGTCTAAACCAAGTCTCCTCGATATCGAAGGGAATAGTTTTTACTAATCCAAGACCTAAATCAGCAATCACTACTTCTACACTATTAGTAGTTGGGTATAATTGAGAGCCATAATAAAAGTGTGTTGTTTGTGAATGGTCAAAGATATTTCTAATCATTTCTCTAACAACAAATTCAAACAAGTCCATAACATTTTCATCACTATCTGTTCCGAGGTCCCTCAATATCTTCCTTACAATTTTACTTGCAATATCATCATAGTAGGTTTCGATTGTTTTGCCTTGGTCATGAAGTGAATCGAATAGTTCAGCTAAAACTACTTTTGTTGGTGCAATGTAATTAGTTCCTTGACTATACGAACGTGCATCTGAGAGTCCTAACTTTTGAAAAATCCCCATGGTTTCCCCATAAGAGATAGCATCCCTATTAATATTTTCTATTGGTTCCAATTCATATGGCACAGCATCTTCTCTTAATCTATCAATTGTAGAAAGCAGTATGATTGCTCCCGCTGGCTCAATAAAATTTAGTGAAGAAAATTGAAAAGTCAGACCCTCTGGCTCATCTGAGTAGTACTTTTTTTCATCAAGATGTTTTGTCATTCTCATCATGTTATCGTATTTCATATTAACTATACTTATCATAATATCCCCCAAATAAATCAAGCTGTTTATAATAAGAGTTGGATACCCCTACTAAGCCCTAAAAGTTTTTCTATATTGAATCTTCTATTATATTTATTACATGGCTAGCAAACTCTTCAGTTAATTGAATTTTATCAGCACCGAAATTTAAAGCTCCAAGTGTTTTTCCCTGATTATTTTTTGTGATTGGTAATTTTTCGTCGTATGATGCTTGAATAGTAGCGATGGTGTTATTAAACGTATTCCATCTTTCGCTATACTTTGGACAAAGATTTTTTGCTTTTACTTCCCAAGGCCATCTACTAGAGGTTCCATCCAAATAATAAGGACCTTCTATAACCTCAAAATAACCCAAGAGCTTAGCTGTTCCCACAGCATAACAAATTAGTATATCTCCTTCTCTTACAGCAGCAGGTTTCCTCTTAGAAAAGTGAAGCTCCTGTATACCTGTTGATAGTCTTCTATGTTCAGAAAAAGGCTCGTCCGATACACCTACAGGTTTAATAAAGTAACGCTTATCAGAAGTAACTGTATGCTTTTTTTTATTAAGGATATCGCTGACGGTTAAACTAATTTTTGGCTCTTTAGGCATGGGAGATGCTTGTGAAAAGGCATCTATCTTTTTTATTATTTCCTCTAACTCTTTATTGGATAACACTATGCTTTCAACACTGTTGACTTCACTAACCAATTTTAATAATTGACTATTGTCATCAATTAAAACTCCCCATTCATGATTAGTCTCTAATCCAGAGTTTGTGAAATTAGCAGACGTAATTATTCCTTGTAATGGTGCTCCTGAATTTAAGGATATATATATCTTTCCATGTAATTTATTGTCAACTTGGACGCTATAACTAATATTGTTCTTTTGACAATTCAAACAGAAGGAATATAATGAGTTAGATTTTTTAAATAAGTCAGGGTCATTGTCTTTTAAGGTAGTTGTCAGCGAAATATGTCTAATACCCGTTCCTTGTAATTGACTGAAAAAATTATCAAATGATTCCATTAGAAAAGGGCTTATTATCTTTAGCTCATTTGCATTTAAAAGGATATTTTTAATGTCACTATAATGGTTAGAATTAATGTTATTTAAAATTTTCATAATCTCCCTCACCTCACATAGACATGTAACAATTTACCTATTTTAGTATACATTATTTAATTTTGGCTATCTATGATTAGTAAGAGAGAACAGTTTTCTTTTACACTTTAAAATAATAATGTAATTGTATGTCTTCTAACTGAGAGATTCCAATTCTCAAACACAAAGAAGAATTTAATTGAATTTCTTCCACATATTCAAGTTCTAATCTATTTTGTAACAGTAAGTCTAATTCTTTAGAATCCTCAACTATTAATATTGCTTGATGATTTTCAAGAAGAAATTCTTCAATCCTTTCACCATTACTTAGATACTCGTATAAGTGAGAAAACTCACTGCTTAGGTACTTTAACAATTCATTTGGTATATCTCCTGCAAGGTTATTAAGGTCTGTCAAACATTGAATCCTTTTCATCAACGATAACTCCTTGAAGGATTCTGTATAAGCTCTGATACTAAACAAGCTACAATTCCAACCACTGTTCCCATTAAAAAGTATTGCATTACTATTCCCCCTTTATTTTTCAAAAAGTAGTGTTCTTTTTCACATAAACGTAAATAGATACGCCAAATGCCACGCCTGCTTTGAATAGGTCAATTGGTGTCATGAACTCACCTCCCTTGCTGTAAGATTAAACACGAAAAAAGAGACGACAGCTCTTACAGAGCAAACCTCTCTGACTTGTAAATGTATTGATTATTCTACCTTTCCGACTGCCATTTCTTCATACGAAGCTAATAGGCTTCACAAGTTCACCATCTTTCAGCAAACCAATTCCGATATCTTTCAAACCATGCTTATCCTGTAATAAGTACACAACGTTCGATGTACCACCATCGTAGAAGAATACCCAGCATGTTAGTTCTGGTTTGTTTTCATCTGGAATAGTAGCCTTAACCTTTTCGTTCCTTATGTCATCTACTGAAAGAGTTCTAACATCCGCTTTCCAGTCCTTCCAAGCTAAATGTGGGTGATGCTCCTCCATGTAATTCCTGAATACATTAATAATGCTCATAGGTAATTTGCTCCTTTTCATAGGTTGATTAAAATAGAAAAAGGGGGAGAGAACTCATCCGTAATAGATGAATCCTCTCCCCCTTTAAAGGTGAAGTGTTTTGCAACTTCTTTATTGAGCTGTATTTGTATCGTATCAATCTTTCGGTCCTCACTGATGGTGATTTGTCGGATGAGCAGATGCATCAGCCTTTTCCTTTGCTCTCTAGTCAATGACTCTTTATAGGCACTCTTGAAGTTCTGCATGACCTGTTTGACCATAGAAAAGTTTATGAGCTGCGTACCACCTTGCCCCATCTGCAATTCAATTGGTGATAGCCTCTCTTCAAGTCGTTCCTTTTCTTCATTCAAGGTGGATAATCGTTGAACAAGGTCCGCTTTTTGAATCAAATCATCTTCGTACAAACCAAGGACCTTCTCTTTCTTTTGTTGATTGGATTCTAGTGCCTTTTTCAAGGTCTCATATTCGTGTTGAAGTGGAGAAGAATCTCGTTCTTTCTTGTTATTAATCCGTTCAACAATTTGCTCTATAAGCGCATCACTTGTGGCTATGTTTGATAGCTTTTCAAGTACATAAGGGTCTGCATAATCCGTTCTTACTCCATTCGAGCGACAAACCGCTGAACCTTTGTTCTTCCAAGCTCCACATACATAATACTCCAGAACCTTTTTTGTTCCGTCTTTGAGTGTGTTCGTTGTCCTTCCAATCACCATTCCTGCCCCACACGCAGGACACTTCATAATACCAGTGAGCGGGAACTCGCCGTCATGTATTCGATTAGGCTTGCCGCTTCTGCTCGCCATGATATTTTTTGCTTTTTCCCATGTTTCTTCTGAAATGATGGCTTCGTGCTGCCCCTTTTCAATTACAGGGTTAGGATTAATATTGTTTCTTCTCTTCTCGTTCCAATCTCTCCGGACATTGTAGCGAATAAATCCTGCATACAGGGGATTGCTTAGAATCGTTTTTACCCCGTTGATGGAGAAGTCTTTGTTCTTTTTTGTCCGGTGTCCTTCATTGTTAAGTTTGTTTGCGATGGATTTGTAACCATTCCCCTCAACGTAAAGGTCAAATACCTTTCGAACCGTTTGAGCTTCTGTTGGGTTAATCACAAGGGTAGATAGCTTTCTTTTACGATTCTCCCCTGGAACGCTTACGACATCGTAACCAAGCACCTGACCGCCATTCCAAGAACCTTCCTTTGCTCGTGCCAACATCCCCATTTTTACGTTTTGAGCGATATTGTCTCGTTCAAATTCAGCAATGACTGCTAACATACGAAACTGCATTTTTCCAGCAGGAGTTGCTGTTTCATAGTTTTCAGTATATGAGCGAAAAACAATATTTTTCCCTTCAAGTTCTTCAACAATATTAAGCAAATCTTTCGTCTTTCGAGAAAAACGATTCACCTTCCAAACAAGCACTAATTCAAAGTCTTTACTATTAGCATCATGCAGTAGTTGCTGTAAAGCAGGTCTACCTTTAATATTTTTTCCACTTTTACCTCTGTCCACGTATTCCTTATGAACAACGTAACCTTCTCGCTTGCACATTTCTCTCAGAACTCGTACCTGTTCGTCAATACTGTATCCTTCTTCTGCCTGTTCCAACGTGGAGACTCGGGCATAGATAGCTGCTCTTTTCTGTGTTCCAGTTCGGCTAAATTGGTCAAGCTGGTCGTGTAGCTGTCTCGCTGAGTTCGGCATCATGTTCACCCCCTTTCTTGTTTTCATCTTCAATTAAACCTTCAATTAACCACCAAGCTACCTGCGACAAAGGAATTCCTTGCATGGCTGCTAATCTTAAGTGTCTCGTATTGAGTAATTTGCACATGTATTCAAACACCCTCAATCCTTCTTGTGTGGAAGTGTCGAAAGGTTCCGTTACTGAACAAATCTCCACACCATATCTTGCAAGCTCTCTTTCTATTTGTTGAAGCTCTTCCCCATCAGGAGAAAGTGTAAATACATCCCAAACAACAACTACCCCGAACAAGCCTTTAGCAGCATCCTCCAATATTCGCTTCAAAACGTTTCTTCTTTTCCCGTGAGATTCCGAGCTTGGTTCCCAGTAGACTCTACTGACTTGATATCCAGCCCGCTCACACTTGTCTTTTAAGACCTGGACGTCTCGATGAATTCTGTACCCCTCGGGTTGGGTCCACGATGTATTTCTTGTGTAAATTACTATCTTGTCTTGGTTCTGCTGTGCAGTTTCATCTCTACTTATCATTGGAATCTCCTCCTTTGGGGTGTTTTGTAAGGTATTCTGTGACCATTTCTGCTAACATGTCTAAAAGATTTTGATATTCGTAGATAGAACCTTCTTTTTCGTTCATGGCAAGCTCTCCTCGTCGTAGTAATAATATATATTTCATTTTGCATATGATTTTAGGAAAGGGGGAGGGGTGGGGAGTAAAATGGAAACTTTACATATTTATTGCTCCCTTTATCCTTTCCCTTACCAGAATTTTTGTTTTTGTACTCCCCCTCCCCCCTAAAACTGAATGATTTCTCCATTTAAGGCTAGGGTTGGAAGGTTTTCTAACCTCACAAATTCCATTCCTTCGAAATAAACTGTTCCCCTGACTTTCTTTGTCACAATTGGAATCCCCTCATTTGCAAGAACAATTTTGAAGTATCTCCAAAACTTTTGTCGGGATTTAGTTCCTTTGTCGTCAATCCCTTGCTCGTTCAACCACCGTAAATAAATATCATGAAAATCAGATTGCCTTATACGAGCACCTTCTTTGAGAACTATATGTTCAACGAAAAACTCCCTTACAGGATTCTGTTCTACATAATAAGTCCGCTGGCATTCTTCAATTACCTTACAGTGAGTAAATTGGTAGTTATTTTCTCTCAACCGTTTTAGCCCTATAATTGCCCAGTTCAATATCCCAGGTAATTCTACTAGTAATTTGTCAGTAAGTTCTTTGTCCTGTTCATCCGATTCAAATTTCTGGGGGAATGGGACAATTACCAACTTCCTAAAAAAGCCATGAGTCACATCCATTGAATCAGGTAGGGCATTAACAACAAAGACGAGTTTGCAATGTGGTTTATAGCTTATAGAGGGATGATATTTGATATTTATGGTAATGGTGTCACCACTCACAATGGCTTTAAAGTTCTCTGTCTTTAACGCATTACCACCCATTTCATTTTCAGCAGCAATATTTACTGATTTATTGACTAAACCTTCAAGACCGAACTGCTTGCCGAATTCAGCCAACGGTATGCTACTTACATTTTCTCCTCCCACCAACCGAGTAATTATGGAAACAAGGACACTCTTACCATTTCCACCGCTACCGTAAAAGAAGAATGCCTTTTCCGCTTTTGTTTCAGCTGATAAAAGGTAGCCTAAAATTTCCTGATGAACCCGAATGAGTTCTTCGTCATCTTTTGTAATCCCCTTTAGAAACTGCTCAAAGGTTGGAGCAACAGCTTTTGGTTCATATTCAATTGGCAATTGCACCGTTGATAAATAACTCGGGTGGTGGGGAAGTAGTTCAAATCTATCCAAACTCAACATCCCATTTTTCAGATTAATGAAGTTTCGCATGGTATTCATCTCATCCACTGTGTCTGCTTCTCGCAACAAAACTTTAACTACCTCTGCCTCCGCTTTACTATTCCAACTGTTCCAACGCCCTTCATGCATCAAGGTTCGAATTACTTTACCAAGTTCAACTTCTGATGGCTCTACGAAAACACCTTTCCTATGGTAAAGAAATAGACGTCCATCATTCGTTGATTGAACATGGCATCTCCGAACGAATTGCTTAGCAAAAACATTCGCATTAAAGGAATAGCTATTCTTCTTTTCATCGTAAATAAAGCCATGTTCTTCCGCTTTACTAATGTTTATCACCTGTTGCAGTTCCTCCAACAGTTCATCAGGAATCATTGCTTCCGTAATTTGTTCTGCTGATTCAAATATCTTTGCAGATTCATAGTTTGGCATACGAATAAAATCAAAGAGCAATGCCTTAAAATATTGAAGGCTTTCTGAACGGTCAATCATATACAAAGCCGTTACTAACATCGATAGCTGTTCCTTCATGTGAATACCTTCAAGTAGTTTTCTAATTCTTTCACTTCTTTCAAGCAATCTCACTTTATGAACCTTGTAAGGGGAAATGTAGTGGGATACTTCTTTCGTTAAAACTTCCTTTATCTGCTTCATAGGTACTTGCTCCTTTGCAACAGAAGGGGGTATCCCTTCTGTTATTATGTATTAGGGTTTTCAATGGTCAAAATCTCTATCTTTTCAAAAATATTACCGGCTTCCGAAGTCACATGATGAATTCTTGCTTGTCCAGTTAAACCTATCAAATGCCCCATCGTTATTCTTTGACCTTTGAATACCTGTTTGAAGGCTCCAAGAAACATCATAAGAGCGGATTGTTGATTGGATGAGATATTATAAGCTAGTGACAACTTCGTAACTTGTTCGGTAACTTCACTATAAAGGGAAAACGTAATCACATACTGGTCTTTCAAACCAAATTGAGTCACTACATTATCACGAACGTTAATTTCATCGATTCGGTACTCAAATAAGCCCTCATTGACTTTTGCCATCCGCTGCATTGAAACAGAGTCATCAACAAATGAGATGATTCTTTCCATTGCATCATTTCTTTGGGAAGCGTTTGAAAATGATTCAGAGAGTCTTTCATTCATATTCTCGGTATTAATAGTGTTTTGTTGGTTCATAGAAAGTTCTTCCTTTCCATTTTTGTTTGCTTCTTGTTCTAGTTCTTTGTTGTTATCTTCACTTGGTTTATTTATTACTGGGCGTCTTACTTTTTTGAGAGCCATTATGCAACCTCCCTATTTTCACTTAGATACAATTAATAATTTCAATAGACTCGTTATCTCTTAAGCCAAAGCAATTTGAGTTGAATTCTGGGAAAAAATTGACCATATCATTGCTGACACTTCTAACTGAATCCTCTGGGTCATCCCCAAAGTATCCATCTTGAATTAATAGACCTTGTATTGGAGCTTTGTTCAGAAACTCAGCAAATTCAAGTAGAAGTCCTACATACTGCCCTCGGTTCATGACCATCTGATAACCTTTCGTATACCAGTCGATTTCAATCATGTCATCATGAATAAAGATGCGGTTAGGACGTACACTCAAATTAGAAAGGTCTTTCACAAGTTTTTGTAGCAGTCGTTCTAACCCATCCCCGCAAGTTTCTCCAGGAATTTTTACACATGCCGGTAAACGGTAAATTGCATTGATTCCATCATAGTGGTCACTACGAACACCAGTTAAGCCTGCAACAGCAATTTGAAAGTTATTTTTGTAACGAAGCATTTTTCATTCCTCCAATCAATTTCGCTTGCAAAATGAATATAACCCATTTTATTCATACTTGTGAAGGTAAAAATGCTGATTTAAACGGAGTTGATTAAACCTTGTTATTCATATAGAATATAATTATTCATATTTTTATTCATTATTGTTGTGGAACAAGTTATATTTCAGACAAATACCATTAGTCATCTATCGTATGGAGCTTTATTCATTCAAAAGCAATAGGAGACTAATAAAAAATGCACAATTACCGTAAATGTGACAAATTTGTGAACAACCGACTTTTAGGGGGAAATATCATGGAAACTAATATTCATTCAAATAACAATGAACGCTTATCGGAAAAGAAAAAACGTCATCAAGCTATTCACCTTTTGTTAGGGGAAATGGATTTACGAACTCACGAGGACATTGTTCTTGAATTGCAGAATCAAGGGATTAAAACAAGCCAATCTACCGTACATCGTGATTTAGAGCATCTTGGTATCAAGAAAAACAATGATGGGTACTTTAAACCATCACATGATGTACAAAAAAAATTTCATCTTGATATCCTTTATGACCTACTAATAAGCAGTGATTCAAGTACATCTAGCAATGTCCAGACCTATTTCATCAAAACTGAAAAAGGAAAAGCACAGCAAATTGCCTTTCATCTTGAACAGGCATTTAATGACATCGTCTTAAAAACAATCATTGATTTAGACAGTGTTTTGGTTTTTGCAGATGGGGATGAAGCGACGGATGAATTTCTGGAGGTTTTTGAAGGAGAGGATGAATGAGGGTGGCTATTAAAGCCATTCCTTATTCATCCCTCCAATCAATAATCCTTGGGGAACAACATTGTTTGGTATCTTTCGTCATCTATAATCCAAACAGTAGTATTTTTAGCTCCTTTGACTTTGTTATTGATGATAACCTTTGTTTGTAGTGAAGGTACTTCTTGCCTATTCGTTATTGTTAAAGTTTCTTCACATACACTAATTTCAAAAACTTGCAGATAATCCATTTGCTCCTTTCGTTGTTCATTGATTTCATCGTAAAATTGCCACAAGACCACTTGTAATTCAATATCTAATTCTTCACTGATTGCCTTTGTCATATAGCGTGATTTGTTAGTCAAATTTCATCCTTCTCTCCCTGTCCAATCAATACATTTTCATACACTTTTTCTTCATCTTTCAAACAAACTAAAAAGAGTGGATTATTGGTCCTTGCTTCTAAGGCAATTCCAATAATCCACTCTGATTCTCCATTGTATAAATATGTGTGAAATGAAACCGGATTCGGTAATATTTGCAATACATCCTCTGAAATGAGTTCCTCGTCTAGTTCCTCATGATATAGAAGTACCGTTTCCTCACCTATCTCATTTAATTCAACTGCTACATCGAATTTCTCTTCCATAAAATTTATCAATTGCTCGATACCAAACATGGCTTGCTCCTTTCATATATAATATTATTAGCTCACCTTATAGCTATCGTCATACGATACTAATTTCCACTTATGTTTCAGTGCTGGATAGAGAGGATGGAAACCTTTCCGACCAAAATTCGCTTCTATTTGAAGAATGTTTGCCTTCCTGTCTAGCAAAATGGCTAAAATCATATTTAACCGTTCAACAGCTTTCTTATTTGTTTCTACTCCTTTTCCAACCGCAATTATGACATCATCTACTCTAGCAATAGCTTCTTGGATACATTTCAAATTTTCAGTAACAGACTCTTTCGTTTCATCTCCTTCAATAGACGGAAATAAGTTCACAATTTCTGCAACACCATATTCCAATTTAGAAAGGTTATTAGTGACGTACATCGTTGTTTGGTCTTGCACAATTTCATCTGCTTGACCTGCGTTTTTCATGATGACAAGTGCCTTTTTCTTGTTCTTGTCCCACTCTTTCCTAATAAGATACTTGTTTTTCATTTCGTCATCATAAGTGACTTCTGTTTTCATCATGCTTTTTGTTGTTCTCACTGCTTTTTACTCCTTTCAGATATGGCCTTTTTCTTTCAATGAAATGAATGTTTCATCCCCAACGATAATGTGGTCAAGGACGTCTATGCCTATGATTTTGCCAGCTTCCGCTAATCTCTTTGTAACCTCAATATCTTCTTTACTTGGTTCTGGCAGCCCTGATGGATGATTATGTCCAACAATTATTGACGCAGCATTACTTAAGATTGCTGACTTCATCACCTCCCTAGGATGTACTATGCTAGCATTTAAGCTTCCAATATGACAGACATTAATTGATACTGGTTGGTTCTTGGTATCTAGTGAAGCTACAATGAAATGCTCACGGTCTTTATCCGCAAGAAATAACTTCATTAGTTGATAACCATCTTCAGGCGACCGCACTGACCTTTCCTTGTAAAGTAAGCTTGATTCCTTTACTAATTTAAGTGATACAACATTAATTCTCTTTGCTGTTTTAATAACTTCACTTTTTTTCATATAAAAGCCTCCCAACAATAAAATAAACCCCAATCCCTTTAATAAGAAATTGAGGCTGTTTGTCATAATAATAATATATATTTAAAACCACTTTCATTTCGCTTTCGTTGATTTATAAAGTTCATTAATATCTTTAAAGTTCTTTATGTAATTTCTATTTACAATCTCCCATAGATATAGTGAGACTATTGTATTATATGGCGACCAAGTTTTCCAATAATGTTCCCAATCAATATCCTTACCTTCAATATTATATAACCATAAAATGGCGTTCCTTATACTTACATCACTATTAGACAATATATTTTCTCGTCCTAATGAGAAGATTAAGAACATTTCTGCCGTCCATATTCCAATTCCCTTGATTTGTATCAATGATTCTATCACCTTTGAATCATTTTCCAAACTAAGCTTTTCTAAATCAATATTTCCTGATAGTACGCTATTTGTTAATTCTCTTATATATGCAATTTTCTGATATGAAAGCCCGCATTGTCTTAACTCAATATCAGATTTTTCATTAATTATTTGGGGTGTTAACAAAAGACTATTATTTACCACCCTTGATATTATTGTATTTGCTGCCTTGAGTGACAATTGCTGCCCAATAATTCTTTTTACCAATGCATCATAATAATTTTCCTGAAGACTTAACTTGTAATTTCCTATTACTTCAATTAATTTGCACAATTCAGAATCTACATTACAAAGATGATTAGTATATTCATCACCTAAACAAATAATTAGCTCTTTACTCATATTTATCCCCCTTCATCGAAGAAGCTTATATAAGACATAAAACAAAGATAGTAAAATTTAAGCAGAATAGCAAATGTATTCAATTAAAAGGGGTATTTTTCCTAAAGTAGTAAACATTCTTATCAAAAGTTTTTTGGATTAACAATTTTAATTTTGTTAAAGAAAATAATATACCTAATTCAAAGCCCTAAATCTTTAATTAATAAATTTAAAATTTCACAGATAACTGTAAAAATGTAGTAATATAAATGAATAGACTAAAAATTTTATATTGCTATCAGGGGGAAACAAGAATGGAAGCGGCTAAATATGATGAATACCTGCTTACAGTTGCAGAAAAACTTAAATCTATTAAAAAAGATGCAGTGATTGCAACTAATAACTTTTGTAAAGAAAAAATCTTAACAAGGGGAGGAAGAGTTGGCAGTGGTATGGGAACACTATTGGAAGCATTATGGGGTTTCAATATGAATCAATTATTATTGGAAGACTCAGAGTGTGATTGCGAGATAGCATGGTTTCCAGATAATGATTATAATGATTTTGCATGTATTAAGAGAGATGCTCTTTGGGAGCCTAAAACCCAGAGAGGAGAACTATTTAGAATTGAGATAAAGTCAATGAACAAAAATGCTGATGAATCTAAGGGACACTTTGATGAAATAAAAGAAAATCTAGGTGAATTTGATTTATTAGTTGTATTGATTTGGAGCTGGGGGACTGAAGATGGTATACGTTCTTTTCCATATATAGAAGATTACTTTATCGGTAACGCATTAGATGTGGCATACCTAAGAGATAAGCTTCATATCTCAAGAGGAGGCTCATTTGTAGACTCTTCAAATTGTCCAGACGATTGTACTGCCTTAGGTGTTGAATGTAAACATCACGGTGAGCCTCTAAATGCGAGTGGTAATAGAGAAAGAATATCAGGTCCTAAGTCTTGCAAACCATCAGGAAGTTCTCACGCATCCAACTTTGGTGGGTTGGTAAGAATGCTTAAAACAAGTAATGATAACATGCGAAGTGTTTTTAGGGAGATTCGTGCTAAAAATCAAACAGCTCATGATTACATTTCATTCATACATAGAAACTATCCTAATGAAGAATATCATCAATATACGGCAAATGAATGGCAAACATTAGGAAGTTCCCTTGGTATATCTGTAAGCAAAAAGAAAGAAGAGGCTGTCCAAACAATCAGAGAAACCGTTACGGATTATAAGGAAGGGCTTCGTAATCTATTTGAATAAAACCAAAAGAGGAAAACTAGATGTTAAACATCAGCTTTCCTCTTTTAGCTTAATATTAAACTGTTATTTCTAAATTATGCCCACCCTCTATAGCACCTGATTCTAATGAATTTTCGACTGTTGATATCATCATTTCTGGCAGGGAGTTTAATTCTTTCTTTAAAGTTGCTATTCTTTTAATTTTATTTATAATAAATGTTTCAAAATGAGACTGTACCTCAAGTGGAGGCAACGGAACTTCAAGTTCCATTAAATCCTTTATACCAAGTCTTGGAAGAGCCGAACCCGTTTGCATGAATTTTACATAGTTTTGAATATAACTTGAAGATAAAACAGTTCTTAGATAATTTGGTAATACTTTGCTAGTGTCGGGTTGTAAAACATGAAACTCGCCTGAACAAATCCCTTCCTCTATTTCATAATTGGCTGTAGCTAAGTACACTTTATTTAAATATGGTCTTAATCTAGCATACAAAACATCACCTTCATGAAAAACCTTAGAAGTCGATTTAATTTCATTTCCTTTTTTGGGATTAAAATTTACTAATTCCCCTGTTTGAGGAGTTACATTTTCCAAACCAATATAGTTAAATGGTCTATCCGGAAATTCAAAAGGTTTAATATTTTCTTTCCTTTCTTTAACAAGTTCTTTTATTTTTATCATTTTATAAGGAGATTCCACTTGCTTATCAGTGGTAGTAAATAGTTCTACTTTCCATCTCCCATCTTGCTTTAAATCTTTAGAATTAACAACTTTTATCCACATGGTTACCATCCCTCCTCATTCAAAAATCTCACTAATTCTTCTTGGACTTCTTCTAATTCGCTTCCTTTTTTATCACGTCCAGCAGCATCATATCCTATATTGTTTATTTGAGCTAAACAGATATTATAATTTTCTTCAATAATTTCATTAACATCCCACTTGCGCAGAAATAAAATACTTGTTTTAATATTTGCCCCAAAAGGAGAAAAAGTCTCCACCGGCAGGCTAATTATTGCTCTTATCTTTGCATGTTTTTGCAGCCAATCACGAACATATTGTGTTCTTTTATTCGCTAAAATACCATCTGGAAGAACTATAGCCATTTTCCCACCTGGCCTTAAAAATTGTAAACATCTCTCCAGTCCAACTACTTCAAGAGGAACCGATTTAAATCCTTCAGTTAACTCAAAGTGACCAATCTGCATAAAAGCTTCTTTACCTAATAATGAGCCAAAAGGAGGATTAGTAAGTATAATATCAAAATATTCAGGTTTTAAATCAGTGTAATTTCTAAAATCTAGTAAAGAATCATAACATCTTATGTTAGTACTTCCATCACCATGGAGCATCAAGTCCGTCATAGCTACTCTTACCATTCGGTCGCTCTTCTCAATTCCATGGAGATTATTTGAGGAAAACTCTTTTAATAAAATCTCCAAATCATCTTTTTTATTATTAACAACGGAATTTTTAATATATTCAAGAGTTGTTAACAAAAAGTGACCTGAACCACAAAATGGGTCAAGCATTATTTCATTTTTTGTGGGTTGAACTATATTAACCATTAATTGAATAATTTGTAGTGGTGTAAAATATTGGCCCATACCTGCTCTAATTGTGGGACTCAAAACTTTTTGAAATGCTCTTCCCTTTATATCAACATCTGACCTAGTTAAGTTGAAATTCTGAAAGGTTTCTATTACCTTTGCTAAGGCAGCAGAAGATAGTTTTATTTCTGTATTAAATACTCCAACATACCCTAGATATTTTTTAGTTGATTCATTAGCTTTTTTATATAGGCCTCTAATATTTGCTGCTAATTCTTCATTACTCCCATATATAGTACGTTGCATCTTTATTGGTGCATCTATTAAAGTTTCATTTTCGTCGTAAATTTTGCAATAGATTACTTTACAGAGTTCATCTAATGCTTCATCCATATGAAGTCCATCTATATCCCTTATATGACTATGAGCTTCAAAAAAGACACTTTCTACTTTTTCTGATAATAACCTTTGTGTTTTTAATTCTTTATCTCCTACATACTCAATATTATTTATAATGACTTTTTTTTCATTATGTAGCTTGTAATTTTCAATATCTACAATGTAATCTTGTTGTTTAGAACTACTTTTTTTACTTACAACTTTTGTGCCTTCTTCAGAGCCATCTGTAACTATACCTATCCCAACAAAGTTTTTTTCTTCAAAAAAAGAAGATAGATTCTTTTCAGCACTTTCAATATCACCAGGTACTGCAATAGAGACTATGATAAACGGTAGTCCATCTTCTGTATTAATTGTAAAACCATAAAAATCTTTTTCATTTATTAGCAACGTTCGTTCTTTAAGCCAGTCCATTGGATAATTATATCTTTCTATAAGTTCATTAAATATCCAATCTCTTACATCAGCTTTTTGAATAGTTTGCCCTTCATTTTCAGCCCTATTAGAAACCATAGCCCTAATTTTCATAATGTCCCTCCAAATTTATCGCTAAATAGAAGATATAATAAAAACGACAAGCTGTCAATTATTAAATTGACAGCTTGTCGTTAAAAAACCTCATTTACTTATGGTACGGTTCCCCCCGAATAATCCGAAACGCCCGATACACCTGCTCCACCAACACCAACCTCATCAACTGATGCGGAAATGTCATCTTCGAAAATGATAGGCTTTCGTTCGCACGCTTCATAACTCCATCACTCAACCCTAATGATCCGCCAATAACAAAAGCAATTTTACTTTTTCCGTATGTACCGAGTTTGTCGATGCCGTCGGCAAGTTCTTCGGAGGTTTTCATTTTTCCTTGGATGGCGAGGGCGATGACGTGGGCATCTGGGTGGATTTTTGCGAGGATGCGTTCACCTTCTTTTTGTTTGACTTGTTCCATTTCTGTTTCGCTTAGGATTTCTGGTGCTTTTTCGTCAGGGACTTCGATGATTTCTACTTTGGCGTAGGCTGTTAGTCTTTTTAAGTATTCATCGATTCCTTGCTTTAAGTATTTTTCTTTGAGTTTTCCGACGGTGATGATTGAGATATTCACAGTTTACCCCCACTATATGAACAGATTACAAACACAATATCCACAATAGTTATCCACATATCCACAAAAACTATCCACATTTTGTGTGGGAATATTAGTTCCCTACCATATATACTGCAGGAAGATTGCAGTATTCACAGGTTGTGGATAATGATTCGTCTTCTTTCAGTTTTTTAAAAATAGGTGCTAATGCATTTTCATAAATCGCTTGATCTAAGGCGATTTCAACATGCTCTTCGCATACATAAGCCTTCATAAAAAAACCAACCTTTCACTGCATTTTTATCGAACACTTATTGTCCAAATGCTATTTTACCATTAATTTTTCCATTTTCATAAAAAGGTTTTTATAGTTATTATTAATTAAATTCCCTGTAGGGTATGCGTGAAGCGATTTCTATACGAAGTATAACTAGCTGAACGCATACCCTACAGGACTTTAACAGAAACAATATTTTTTCACAAATACTGTGCTAATAACATTCATAGTTATCCACACAAAAACGGGAAGCGACATACGCTCCCCGTTTTTACAATTATCCACATTGTGAATTATAATCTTGATTCATTTGTTAATTTCAATGTTGCTTCTTTTTCTTTTCCTTGACGATAAAATTTTACTTTCATTGAATCGCCTGGTTTTTTATTAGTGTATAAATATTTTCTTAGCTCTAAGATGTTATTTACTTTATGACCATCTAATTCGAAAATTACATCCATTTCTTGCATGCCTGCCTTTGCAGCTGGAGATCCAGGAGAGACGCTTTCAATCATGATGCCTTGTGTTACACCTTTTGGAAGTCGTAATGTTTCTTGTTGATGGTAGGCTGGGACATCACTGACATTTTGAAGTGTTACACCCATTGCTGGACGTCTAATTTTTCCATACTTCTCTAAATCGTTTATTACTGGTTCTGCAGATTTAATTGGAATGGAAAAACCGATTCCTTCGACAGCTTCTTGAGCAATTTTCATTGAATTAATTCCAACGACTTGACCAGAAACGTTTATTAGTGCACCACCGCTGTTACCAGGGTTAATGGCAGCATCTGTTTGTAATACTTCTGCTTCCCAATCCTCAAGTCCGTCATTATTTAAATCCATAGGTACCGTCCGATTGACCCCAGAGACAATTCCTTGTGTGACGGAGCCGGCAAAGTTTTCGCCAAGTGGATTTCCAATTGCGATGACTGGTTCACCAAGTTTCAACTTATCAGAATCCCCAAACTGAGCAACAGTAGTTACATCTTTACCATCCACTTCAACTACCGCTAAATCTGTCCAAACATCACTACCTAATAATCTTGCCGATAATTTTTTTCCATCGTAAAGTGTGACTTCAAGTTGATCAGCGCCTTCAACAACGTGATTATTAGTTACGATAAATGCTTTTCCATTTGCTTTTTTATAAATTACACCTGAGCCCGAGCCTGTTTCATGTTCGCTTTTCCCTTGCCCTTGCTGTGACCAAAAGCCTTGTGATTGGATATTAGCAATCCCGACAACAGCCTTTTCGGCTTTTTGAACCGCTTTCGTTACATCTGTCGTCACATCTAAAGAAACTGATTTGCCTGTAATATTATTTTGGCTATTTTGTGCATTTTCAACTGATGTTTGTTGATCAGAGGAACGATTGAATACATTACCGAGTGAAGGGAAGGCAATCATTACAAGTAATGCTCCAATAATTACACCGACTAGACCAGAAATAAAGGATCCGCCTTTCGACCGCTTTGGTCGTTGATAGCGATCATTATCATTATCATCATAATAACCCACGTTTACCCATCCTTTCTTTCGTCAAAAACTATCTATATTTTAGTTTACCTTCTATATGCCCTTATTATAATCAGCAATTATTAAAATATCATTAAACAGAATTAAGAAATTTCTTTTTAATCAATTTCCAATGCAAAAAGGGCAAAAATCCTTTATGTAAAGAACCTTTACCCTATTTTTTATACTGCAGTCAGTGGAGTTGGAATTTTTGGATCGGTATCAAATAAATCAAATTGGTGACCAATTCCCATTCCACGTGCTTCCAACGTCTGAGCAACACTCATTCTCGCTAAATCTTTCATATTATTATCAAGACTTAAATGGGCAAGGTAAATTCGCTTCGTAGCATCACCGATTACTTCACTCATTGCGATTGCTGCGTCCTCATTCGATACATGTCCGACATCACTTAGAATACGTCGTTTAATACTCCAAGGATATTTACCCATACGCAGCATTTGGACATCATGATTGCTTTCAAAAATAAATACATCCGCATTTGAAATGGTGCCTTTCATTCGATCACTGACATATCCTGTATCAGTAATTACGACAAGCTTTTTTGATCCATTTCTAAACACATAAAACATCGGTTCGGCGGCATCGTGAGAAACGCCAAACGATTCAATATCAAGCGAACCAAAGGTTTTGACTGTTTCCATATCAAATGTAAACTTTTGCTCGACTGGGATAACACCAATGAGATTATCCATCGCTTTCCACGTTTTTTCATTTGCGTAGATCGGTAATTTATATTTACGTGCTAGAATTCCAACACCTTTAATATGGTCACTATGTTCATGGGTAACAAGAATTCCGTCTAAGTTTTCCGGTTTGCGATCAATTTTTTGAAACAAGGCTTCCATTTGTTTGCCGCTAAATCCAGCATCGACTAAAAATGAATGATTTTCTGTTTCAACATATGTCGCATTTCCTGTACTTCCACTGGCAAGTACACTAAAATGCAATGACATTCTTTTCACTCCAATGTTTCAGTTTCAGTTCCAGTTCCAGTTTCAGTTTCTTTATCATTTTTCGGGATTACGCGACCATCTATGGCATTTACAAATAGGTCATCAGCGACCTTGCCATGCTTAACGACAAAATGCCAAGTAGGTACAAGCATTTGTGATTCCGTTTGTGGGATTAATGTATAATAACCTAATTCTGCTTTTACAACTTCACTTTTAGCAAAAATCATATTCTTGGCATAAAGATTGCCGATCGCTGTCATAATCGGCAGTGCCTTTTCTCCGCCTCTTTTTTCCATCTTTTCTAAAATTGTTTGTTTATACGAAACAACTTCATTTTTATCGTTCAGAATTAACACCAACTGACCACTATCATTTTTGAAAAACTGTTTATCTTCATATGTCTGATAAAATATAATTACATTTTTATCTTTGTCGTATTCCCAATATTTATATTGATTGCCATACAACATATTTTCCGATATAAATGTTTCTAATTGAATCGGGTCGAAGCTGGAGTTTAGTTTTTCTGGCTTTTTAAAGGTAGAAAATAAAGACGTTTTATTTGGTCCAATTGTTACCGTTTGATTAACTAATTCTTTTATTTCTTTTTCGGTAAATTTCTTTGTTTTTGCGCTTATATACTGAACTTTAATTGATTCAGAAGGAAAGCTTATATTATAAGTAATCTCCGCTTCCTTTAACCGATCCTCTAATGAAGGATCTTCCTTTAGTTGCTCAATTTTGCTATCACTATATTGTCTAGAAAACTGGACAAATAAAAAGATATCAAGAATTAAGAAGACAATGATAAACATTGTTTTTGTTTTATTCCAATCCATGCTGCTCCCCCTTAATATCCTCAGACATCAATGGCAGCCATTTACCGTCATACTCATAATACCATATCGGTTCAAAATTTAGCACCTTTCGCATAGAATCATAGTCTAACTGATATCCAACCGATAAATTATTAATTTTTTGTTGATCAATATCAAGCTTTTCTAAGTATCCCAACACCATATCAGTAGAAGGAAGTTTTACTTCTCCATTATCTATAGGTACGAGGGATGAAAAGTTGATATATGGTCTTTCATATTCATAAATGATTTGGGCGTCTCCCCAATTGAGTGTTGCATCCGCTATATGGTCTGGATATTTCGTATTAAATACAGGGATTCCATTTTTGAAAAGACGAAAAACCACTTGATTTTTATTTGGATCCGTACTAAAGTAGCGAAAATCATCTTTCCATCCACCATTATTATTAACAAAGTCATTGCTCTGCCTAATTAGATTTTTAATGCGAATAAAAATCCCCGGGCTTTCACTTGGATTAAAGAAATCTATTGAACCACGATCTAAATTCGCCCTCATAAAACTTGTCCCATCTTGATATTCTATATTGCTGCCTTCCTGGCTTTTTTCTACAATCTTGGGTACAGGGAATAAAGCATTTTTGAAATTTTCTACGATTGATAAATCATTTTTATCCCACAAATAACTATATCTTGTAACAGTTTGTACGGATGTAGGTAATAAAATTTCCTTTTTATTATTTAACTTGTACACGTGATATGGTTCGTACAGATCCTTTTTATTGTTAATTTTATTTACAAAGGCTTGTAGACCAGTATAGCTAGCAGATCCACTAAACACTCGTTTCGCCTTTGTATTAATAAAATAAACGGATGCAACCTTCTGGGCCGGATTTGAAATATCAATCACCATTTGGTTAAACTCTTCAGTAGGAACCTTTTTGTCACTGACATGAATAACACCTTTAAATGTATCAAAAGGGATCAAATCTGAAAAATAAAGTTCTAATTTTTTTGATCCGTGTATAATCTTTTGCCAGTCATTGTCTCTATAACTCTTGGCAGCTCCAATCTCATAAAACTTAAAGCTCCCAATTTCATTCATAATCCGATCAATTTCTGTTTCTTCTGTTGTTCCACTATATAAATCATTATCATGAAGGAAAATTTTCATCGGTTTAATGATTTCCTTTAGTTCCTTTGGTTCAACATTTTCTGTATCAGGTGTTTCTGTATTTCTAATGGTTTCATAATTTACTTGGAACGTCCACAAACTCCATGTTAAATAAATACTGATGGCGACTAGAAAGATTAACAATATTGTTTTCAACGTTTCATATTTCATAACCATTCATCCTCTTGAGAACGATCATATGGAAGTGTTAAATAGATCGTTGTCCCTTTTCCTTCTTCACTTCTAGCCCATATTTCCCCACCATGTGCTTCAACCATTTCCTTGGCAATTGCTAGTCCAAGTCCAGAACCGCCCATTTTTCTAGTTCTCGCTTTATCAACGCGGTAAAAGCGTTCAAAAATCTTCTTCAGATTATCTTTAGGAATTCCCATTCCTTGATCGGAAATACTTAGTTCAATCATTTCATTAAGTTCACGAGCTCTAAATGTTATTTGCCCGCCTTCAGGTGAATATTTTAATGCATTTGAAATAATATTATCTAGCACTTGAGTCAATTTATCTAAATCAACCTCGACAAATAAGTCCGCGTTAGGAAGCTTTCGTTTAAAAGTTACATTTTGCTCTTTTGCCATTTCGAAACGATCAATGACATGGTGGAAATATTCAATGATATTAACCCATTCTTTATTTAATTGATAGTCTCTGCTGTCCATTTTTGATAATTTCAACAAGTCATTGACAAGGCGAATCATTCTTTCCGTTTCATTTTGCGTAACTGTTAAAAATCTTGGTGCAATTTCTTTATCTTCCCAAGCTCCGTCAGCTAATGCCTCTAAATAACTTCTCATCGTTGTAAGCGGCGTTCTTAATTCATGGGAAACATTTGATACGAACTCTCTTCGTTCCATATCAATTTTTTCTTGCTCGGTAATATCGTGTAATACAGTTATTAACCCGCTAACAAATCCCGTTTCACTTTGAATAACGGAAAAACTAGCACGCAAAATATACGGTTCATCCTTTTTACTATAATCCAAAATAACCGAGTCCTGTTCATTCAGTAAATCTTCAAAATGGTGGAGGTCCTCAATTTTTAGTAGGGAAACAAGCTCTTTGGAAAGGACTGTTTCACGTGAAACATCTAGCATATCCGCTGCAGGCTCATTAATTAAAATGACTTTTCCTCTTCGATCAGTGGCGATCACACCGTCCGTCATATGGGAAAGAATAGAGGAAAGTTTTCTTCGTTCTCCCTCGGTTGTTGCCTGAGATTCTTGAAGCTTTTTCGTCATATGATTAAAACTATATGCTAGTTGCCCTATCTCATCGTTGCCATACACTTTTACTTTTCTGGAGAAATTCCCTTTCGCCATTGCCAATGCCTGCCTTCGCATATCGGAAATTGGCCTTGTAATTGTTTGAGCTAGTACAATCCCAAGGATTGCTGTAATAACCATAGCGATCGCAGTACCTTTGGTAAAAATTGAATTAATTTCATTGATTTCTTTATATACTGATTCAATCTTACCGACGATATAAATATAGCCAGTTTCATTGCTGCTTAATTTAATAGGATCAATTAAAACCCAAATACGCTTTCCCGAGTTATCAACAAAACGCTTGCTCCAAGTATTTCCGGAATTTATCGCCCTTTTCACGTTATTATCTATTGCCTTTTGTCCGACAATTCCTTGATCACCTGTATCAGAAGTAGCGAGAATGACATTATTACTATCAATTAAACGTATTTCCTCAATCTCTGCGCGTGCATTGTCTTTTAATATATCTTGTATTTTTTTTCTGCTATCTTCATTCGTTTCCTCTGTGCTCATCGCCTCACGAATAAAGTATCCTAAACTGGTCACTCTCCCCTTAATGGAGCTCATAAAGTTTTCTTGTAGTTTTTCCTCTAATTTATTAACAAAATAGACTCCGATAATCTCCATTGATACTAATGTTAATAAAAGAAAAATTAAGACAAACTTTAAATGGATTGACTGAAAAAAACCAACCTTCTTCATCACATTACTCCTGTTCGGGATTACGCAAATAGTAGCCTACTCCACGGCGTGTAACGATCCACGCAGGATGACTTGGATTATCCTCTACTTTTTCTCTTAAACGTCTTACAGTAACATCAACAGTTCGGACGTCTCCGTAATAGTCGTATCCCCAAACCGTTTGCAGCAAATGTTCTCTCGTCATCACTTGACCGATATGTTGAGCTAAATAATATAGTAACTCAAATTCCCGATGTGTTAACTCTATCGTTTCCCCACGTTTAGAAACGATGTATGCATCTGGGTGAATAACTAATGATCCAATTGTAATTTCATTACTTTTCTCTTCTTCGTCTGCTACGGCTGCGACTTGTTGATGGCGTCGCAAATTGGCTTTCACACGCGCGATTAATTCTCTTGTGCTAAAAGGCTTTGTTACATAATCATCCGCTCCGAGCTCTAAGCCGATAATTTTATCGATCTCTGAGTCCTTAGCTGTAAGCATGACAATCGGCATTTCATATTTTTTTCTAACTTCTCTACATACTTCAATTCCATCACGCTTTGGTAGCATAATGTCTAATATTAATAAATCAGGGTTGATTTCCTCGACCATTCTAATTGCTTCTTCACCGTCATATGCACAGTAAACGGTGTATCCTTCTTTCTTCAAATTAAACTGAAGGATATCAGCAATTGGTTTCTCATCATCAACGACCAATATTTTTTTATCCATGCCTATTACTCCCTTTATATTCAAATAAAATCGATTTTAATTATAATGTATTATAATACGATAAAAATTATCCACTACCTCTATTTTACTGTAACATGTTCTATACGTGAATTCATCTTTTAAGGATAATTGATTTTTTCCAACTCTTCCAATTGTTTTTTTATATGAATAAAAAACCTCTAGACTTTGCTAGAGGCACTTTATTCATATATTAAAAGTATGTTTATTGTCTTTACTATTTAGGTTATGTCGAACTAAGATGTTGATTTCCGCTGCAGGTACTCGCTTTCCGCGGGGCTGGCGATGAGCCTCCTCATCGCTTCGCTCTTGCGGGGTCTCATCTGTCCAGCTAATCCCGCAGGAGTCTCGTACCTTCCGCTCCAATCAACTTGGCGTCAATAATCAACATCGAACTTTAAAAAAGGCCAGTATTTATAGAAAGTAATAAATAAAAAAGCATTGCGAGAGTCTTATGTCATCGCAGTGCTTTTTGATGATGGCTCGGGACGGAATCGAACCGCCGACACATGGATTTTCAGTCCATTGCTCTACCGACTGAGCTACCGAGCCAATTGAAATGGCGGTCCGGACGGGACTCGAACCCGCGACCTCCTGCGTGACAGGCAGGCATTCTAACCAGCTGAACTACCGGACCAAATATTATTATTAAAAAATATTTGAAGGATGAGCCATGAAGGACTCGAACCTTCGACCCTCTGATTAAAAGTCAGATGCTCTACCGACTGAGCTAATGGCTCGAACTTAATATTTCGTAACAACGTATTTTATATTACCATAACATTATTTCATAAAGCAACAACTTTCGGCAAATTTCGTAAAAAAAATAGAAAAGCTAAAAGCTCCTTGCTTAGCTTTAGCTAGACGTTGCAGGATAACTTTGTAGGACTGATTACAATAAAAAATGAGGATGATCAAAAATTCATCCTCATTTCCTCATTTATCTCCAAACACTATTAACAACATTTGTTTGTGAACGGTCAGGTCCAACAGAGAAGACGGACAATGGAATTCCTGTTAACTGTGAAACGCGTTCTAAATAGTGACGAGCATTTGCTGGTAACTCTTCTAATGTTTTGCAGCTTGTAATATCTTCCGTCCAACCCGGCAGCTCTTCATAGATTGGTTCACATTCAGCTAAAATATTTAGATTTGCCGGAAACTCTTCAATAACTGTATCTTTATATCGATAAGATGTACAAATTTTAACTGTTTCAATACCCGTTAATACATCAATGGAATTAAGGGAAAGGTCTGTAATTCCACTAACACGACGTGCATGGCGAACAACAACACTGTCGAACCAACCAACACGTCTTGGTCGTCCTGTCGTTGTCCCATATTCACGACCAACTTCACGGATTTGATTGCCTATATCGTCATGTAATTCGGTAGGGAATGGACCATCTCCTACACGAGAAGTATATGCTTTTGCTACACCGACTACATGATTAATTTTTGTCGGACCAACACCGGAACCGATTGTTACTCCACCGGCAATTGGATTGGATGATGTAACAAACGGATATGTACCTTGGTCAATATCCAACATAACTCCTTGTGCCCCTTCAAATAGAACACGGCGCCCTTCATCTAAAGCATCATTTAAAACAACAGACGTATCACAAACATATTGCTTAATTTGTTGTCCGTACTCATAGTATTCATCCAAAATTTCCTCTAATGAAAATCCATTCGTTTCATAGAAACGTTCCAATAAACGGTTTTTCTCTTCTAAATTACGAGCCAATTTCTCTTCAAATATTTCTCGATCAAGAAGATCAGCCATACGAATACCAACACGAGCAGCTTTATCCATATAGGCTGGTCCAATTCCTTTTTTCGTCGTACCTATTTTATTCGCACCTTTTCGTTCCTCATCCATCTCATCAATTTTCAAATGATAAGGAAGTATTACATGTGCACGATTACTAATTCGTAAATTATCTGTGGAAATTCCTCTTTCGTGCAATCCTTTTAATTCTTGAACAAGCGCTTTCGGATCAACCACCAAACCATTTCCGATAACACTGATCTTTTCTTTATAAAAAATCCCAGATGGAATTAAGTGTAATTTATATGTTTCACCATTAAAACGAATCGTGTGACCCGCATTATTTCCGCCTTGGTATCGTGCAATGACTTCTGCATTTTCAGAAAGAAAGTCTGTAATCTTTCCTTTTCCTTCATCGCCCCATTGTGTTCCGACAACAACTACTGATGACATTAATAAGGCACCTCCAAATAATTTTTACGTTCTATATTTTATACCCTACTTATTTTAACAATTTATATAAAAAAGTCAATCCAAACACGAACATTTAGTAGGTGTTTAATCTACTTTATTCGTAATTATGTAAAATATAAAAAAAGAGAACTGGTAAACTCCAATTCTCTTTATCTACTATTATTAATTCAGAAATCTTCTTAAGCTCCCGCCGGAACTTGAGCATCATCAAATCGACGTTCCAAATTAACAAACTTATTATATTCTTTTACAAAAGCTAATGATACGGTTCCAACTGGGCCATTACGCTGTTTAGCAATTATGATTTCGATAATATTTTTGTTTTCACTTTCCTTATCATAATAATCGTCCCGATAAAGGAAGGCAACAATATCCGCGTCTTGCTCAATACTTCCTGATTCACGGATATCTGACATCATCGGACGCTTATCCTGACGTTGTTCAACACCACGAGAAAGCTGAGAGAGGGCGATAACCGGAACTTCTAACTCACGTGCGAGTGCTTTTAACGAACGTGAAATTTCGGAAACTTCCTGTTGTCGGTTTTCACCTGAACGGCCATTCCCTTGGATCAACTGCAAATAATCAATTAATATCATTCCGAGACCATGTTCTTGCTTTAACCTTCGACACTTGGAGCGGATCTCGCTAATCCGAATACCTGGCGTATCATCAATAAAAATACCTGAATTCGAAAGACTTCCCATCGCCATCGTCAGCTTTCGCCAGTCTTCGTCGGTTAATGAACCGGTCCGCAAGTTTTGCGCATTAATATTCCCTTCTGCACAGAGCATACGCATTACTAATTGTTCCGCTCCCATCTCGAGACTAAAAATTGCCACATTTTCGCCAGCCTTTGTTCCGACATTTTGGGCAATGTTTAAAGCAAAAGCCGTTTTACCTACTGAAGGACGTGCAGCGACAATAATTAAATCATTCCGTTGGAAACCTGCCGTCATCCGATCAAGCTCGGTGAAGCCAGTAGGAATCCCAGTAATATCGCCAACACGGTTATGCAGTAATTCAATATTATCATAGGTTCTTACAAGCACATCTTTAATATTATGAAAGGAACCCGCATTTTTCCGTTGGGCAACTTCCATAATGCTTTTTTCAGCCTCATTTAACAATGCATCTACTTCATCTTCACGAGAATAACCTTCCTGGGCAATCGTTGTTGCCGTTCGAATTAATCGGCGCAAGAGAGATTTCTCTTCTACAATTCTCGCATAATATTCAATATTTGCTGCTGTTGGAACAGATGCAGCTACTTCACTTAAATACGATATACCACCAACATCTTCTAATTGTTTAGCAGCAGCTAGTTCTTCAGTAACTGTAACTAGATCAACCGCTTTGCCCTCATCATTTAGCTTTAAAAAAACACTAAATATCTTTTGATGAGCACTGCGATAAAAATCCTCCGGAATCAATGTTTCCGAGGCCAAGATCAATGAAGATGGTTCCAAAAAGATAGCCCCTATAACTGCTTGTTCTGCTTCTATATTTTGAGGCGGCATGCGATCCGCAAATAAATCACTCATTGAAATAAAACCTCCCATTTATGAGCTATACATACTCAAAATAAATCCATAGAAAAAAAGTGATCAATTATATTCGATCACATTTAATTCTTTCTTTATTTCCACTCTTAAAAGAGAGATTGTCATATCAAACATTCACCTTACTTAACTATTTTATCACGAAGTTATTTCTTGTGAAGCTGGCAAATTTAACAAGACGTGTTTTTATTTTTCTTCTTTTACATGGACATTTAATGTTGCTGTTACTTCAGAATGAAGTTTAACAGGTACTTTAGTAACCCCTAGAGTACGAATGGCATCGTCCATTTCTATTTTGCGTTTATCAATTTTAATATCGTGTGCCTTTTTTAATTCCTCTGAAATTTGTTTGCTTGTAATCGAACCGAAAAGGCGACCACCTGTACCAGATTTTGCTTTCAATTCTACAGTAATTTGTTCTAGTTTTTCTTTCAACTTTTTCGCTTCTTGAAGCTCTTCTGCAGCTAATTGCTGTTCCTTTTTCTTTTGTGCATCGAGACCTTTTAAATTTCCTGGAGTTGCCTCTACAGCCAATCCTTGCTTAAGTAAAAAGTTGTGAGCATATCCATCCGCTACATTTTTTGTTTCTCCCTTTTTTCCTTTTCCTTTAACATCTTTTAAAAAAATTACTTTCATGATTGCTGTCTCCCTTCTAAATAATCATCTATTGCTTTCAACAGCGCCTTTTCTGCTTCTGCAATTGTCGTGTTTTGAAGTTGCGTGGCGGCATTCGACAAATGACCACCGCCGCCTAGACTTTCCATTATAATTTGAACATTTACTTTTCCTAATGAACGTGCGCTTATTCCTATCTCTTCTTCTGATCGTTTAGAAATAACGAAAGATGCCTGTACTCCATCCATTGTTAGTAGAGTGTCTGCAGCTTGTGCAATTAATACCGAATTATAAATCTCTTCATCGGTACCTTTTCCAATAGCGATTCCATCACGAGAAAATTTTACACTCTCAATTAATTTTGACCGTTTAATATACGTTTCCAAATCTTCTTTCAAGAACTTCTGGACTAAGATAGTATCCGCACCTTGGGCACGTAAATATGAAGCGGCATCGAATGTTCTTGAGCCCGTTCTTAACGTGAAGCTTTTTGTATCAACGATTATTCCGGCTAATAGGGCTGTTGCTTCAAGCATATTAATTTTTTCATTTTTTGGTTGGTATTCTAATAACTCAGTGACAAGTTCGGCAGTGGAAGAAGCATATGGTTCCATATACACTAAAAGTGGATTTTTTATAAAATCCTCACCGCGTCGATGATGGTCGATAACAACAATATTATCCATCCTCTTAATGAGTTTTTCTTCGATGACAAAGGACGGCTTATGCGTATCCACAATGACCAGTAGGGACTCTTCCGTCGCCATTTCCATTGCGTCTTCCGGTGAAATAAAGCGAGAATATAAATCCGGATATTGCTTCACTTCATCAATTAATCGCTTTACCCCGGTATCAATCTCAGAAAAATTGATAACAATATAACCTTCTATTTGATTCATTTCCGCTACTTTACGTACACCGATAGCTGATCCAACGGCGTCCATATCAGGAAATTTATGCCCCATTACAAAAACTTTATCGCTCTCAATCATCAATTCTTTTAATGCATGAGAAATCACTCGTGCACGTACTCTTGTACGCTTTTCCATCGGGTTTGTCTTCCCGCCATAAAACTTCACTTTTCCATTCATTTGCTTAATGGCTACTTGATCTCCCCCTCTGCCAAGTGCTATGTCCAAACTTGATTGGGATAAAGTACCTAAATCAGGCAAGGTTGGTCCATCAGCACCAATACCAATACTTAATGTTAGCGGGATATTCTGCTTCGTTGTTGTTTCACGTACTTCATCTAAAATAGAGAATTTATTCTCTTCCAACTCATTAAGAATTTTCTCATTAAAAACACCGATAAATCGTTCAGCGGACACTCTTTTTAGAAAAATCCCGTACTCAGTTGCCCATTTATTCAGAATTGACGTCACTAAACTATTGAGACTACTCCGTGTTTGGTCATCCATTCCTTGTGTCACTTCATCATAATTATCTAAAAAGATGATGGCAATAACTGTTCTTTCCTCATTATACAGTTTTACAACTTCAGCCATTTCTGTAACATCTAAAAAGTAAAGTAATCGTTCCTTATGTTTTAAGGTAACGCGGTATTTTCGCCCATTTAATGATATTAGCTCAGTATCTACTTCTTGCTTAATTAACGGAACTAAATCTTCTGCAACATCATATAATGATTCCCCGACTAGTGTATCTTCATTAAAGCATGAAGCCATATAATGATTTGTCCATTCAATAAAGTAATCATCATTGATCAGCATAATTCCAATTGGCATTTCTAATAATGCCTCTTCACCAACCCTTTTTATTCGGTGGGATAAGGTGGAAATATACTCAAGAGTTGCTTTATTTGACCTTTGTTCAAGAAAAAGGGCTAGATAAAACAAGGTCCCTATCAGTAGAAGCCCAATAACCGTAATCCACCAATGGTAAAAAGCAATGAGTCCTAAAAGGGCTAAAGAAACCGCCAGCAGTCCATATAGTGGATAACGTACCATTCGATTTTTATAATATGAAGGCATGTTTATTCTCTCCCATTTAATTCAAAACTCCCAGTGATTATTCCGTTCCCATCATTCAAAACAGGGGTCATGATGATTTTCGTTTAATTATTTGTCGTAAATTAAACCCTAAATCCATTATACCTAATATTCTTACTAGATATTGAAGAGGGAAGAGTAAAAATGAAAAAATAATAATCAAAACCGGAATTGCTTTTGGCCACTTTTTTTCATAGCTATAAAAATAAAGGAAAGAAAATCCTTGAAGTAACATTAATAATTGTAAAACAAAATTTAAGTTAGCTAATGCTGTGTTTGCAAAACTGCCTTGTTCAGGCTTTAAAATAAGCGTCAATATAATTGTTATTAAATAATACCATAATATGCTTCTTGGTAATTGTAAATCCCCAAATGAATTCCACTTCGGAGTATCGATTTGAAAACGCCTAACTATTGGCAAATTAATCGATAACAATATCCAAATAATAAGGAAGGATGCAGTTACAAGCAGACTCGGCAATAGAATTGTAAACGAATTCAGAACGGTATTGAATTGATCCATCAGTTGATCAGAAGATCCTTTGTCTACTGCTTCAAAAATTTGCATGGACTTATTCATTGATTCACGGACCATTTTGATTGTGTCTTTTAAAATGTCTATCTTAAAAAAGACGACCGAAACAACATATTGACCGATTGTATTTAGTAAAAACATGATACTTGCAGCTATGTATAGAAATGTTTTGGACTTTTTCCTTTGAATGCTGTAACCGATAACCATTCCTGTCGTACCGTAGGCGATTGCTACCGGAATTAATAACAATGTTCCTACTAATGCTGAAATAATAATTCCTCCAATTAATAACACAAACGAATATTTTAAAGGATATTTAGCACTATAGAGGATGAACGGTAACAATAGAAAGGCAACCGCAATTAAAGACAAAAATGGGATATAGTTGAAAATCAAAAGTAAAATCGTGAAAACAGCGAGCATTAAAGCTCCTTCTGTTAACATTTTTGTGTTTTTCATTCTTTCACCTCATGTATCTATTAGGTTTATACTACCATATGAAGGAAGTCTAGACAAAAAAAACAGTGCCCTTCAAAGACACTGTTTATTAGAACAATTAACCTGTTTATTAGCTATTCAACTTAAAATGGCTAATTACATTTTGTAAATCATAGCTTAATTCCGTTAAGTTACTGGCTAATTCCGCAACAGATTGAATGGCTCTTAATTGTTCATCCGTCGAAGCGCCAACTTCTTCACATGCTGCAGCCGTTTGTTCTGACATTGCCGCCATGTTTTGGATAATATTTACGACCTCATCTTTATGAGTAGATACTTCTTGTATCCCATTATATACAGAAGTGATTGATTGCTGCATAACATTCATAAGCTTTGTTATTTCCTCAAAGGTTTGATTCGTTTCATTAACTACTTCTGATTGTTGCATCCACGTTTCCTTTGTTTTCTTCATTTCATCTACTACATGATGTGTTCCTTCTTGTATATTTAGTATCGTTTGCTTTACTTGGTCTGTTGCCTTTACTGACTGTTCTGCCAGCTGCCGAACTTCTTCAGCTACTACCGCAAATCCCTTTCCGTGCTCACCGGCACGTGCCGCTTCGATACTAGCATTTAATGCTAATAAATTCGTTTGAGAGGCAATCGATGTAATTGTTTGAATTACTGTCTCAATTGAGTTAATTTTCATCGATAAATCTAAAACTACTGAAGACATCGATTGGATATATTGATCTGCTGTATTAAAGGAAATCTTTAAATCTTGCATTTTACTTATACCTAAATGATTCATTTCATTTGTTTTTAAGGCAAGATTACTCATTTGTTCAGATTTCTCATGAATATCATTAATTTGTGAACTTAAATTTGTAGAATTAATATTGGCCACTTCAGCATCCTCTGCTGATTTAGATGCGCCTTGGGCAATCTCATTTACAGCTAGTGCCATTTGTTCACTTGACGCATTCGTTTCTTCCGAACTTGCACTTAAGTTTTCAGCTGATTCCCTAACTTTTGAAATGGACTCATTTACAACTATAATTACTTGTTTAATTTTTTCAATCATTGAGTTAAAGCTATTCGCCAACTCTCCAATTTCATCATTTGAATTTACATTAGCGTATGCTTGCAAATCCCCATCTGATAATTGGCCCATTGCCGCTTTTAATTTCTTTATCGGCTTAGTAATACGAATTGAAACATATGCTAACACAATAACTGAAAGGATAAGCGTTGATACACCAATAATGATTAGAATCGTTTGTAAATCTTTTGCCAAAACTAATAAATTACCTTGATTGTATACTGCGCCTATTTTCCAACGGTTCGTTAAATTAGTACTATATACGAGCACTTTGCTATTTTTGCCTTCTTGATAGTTAATAATTCCTCTATCCTTATTTTCCTTCATCATTTGCTTAATAAAAGGAATCGTTGTTAAATCCTCGCCATGTGTATCTTTATATATAATTGACTTTCCATCAGAATTGACGATAAACGGGATCCCTTTGTATCCAAGTTTCATATTAGATATCCGGTTGGTAATTTCAGACATTTTAATATTTGCTCCAATTACACCAACGATCATACCTTTATTTATAACAGCTTTTGAAGCGGTAATAATATATTCATTTGTTGCAGGATCTTTATATGGTTCAGTCCAAACGACTCTCCCTGTGGTGGTAATCGCATTTTTATACCAATTTTGTGTAGTTGGATCCGCATCCGCTGATAAATTAGCTTTTGGTAAAGCAACAATTTTTTTATTTGTTGTTGCGAAGTATGTTGAAGTTGCTTCCTTATATGTATTTAAATAACCTGTTAATATGTCTTTAATTACTTGGTCATCTTGCTTTCCCTTCTCTTTGTTATTAATGGAAAGTCCCTGATAACCATATTCCCCAATCTTTTCATACGTACTAATTTGTTCAATGCTTTTTTCGTATTGATTAAAATACAACTGGATTGAGTAGTTTAGTTCATTAACCATTCTATCTGTTTCAGAAATGACATTTTCTTTTGTTTTTTTACTCGCTTGCCATGTTGTAATTGCAATCATTGCTGTAAACGAAACAATTAACAAAATGGTCACAACAAAAATAAACTTAAATTTTATAGATTTAAACACTATCTTTTTAGCACCTACCTATAAGATTACCCTATAATATTGAAACTACTTTTAATTTCGACATATTTCATCAATAGTTTAGAAAATCGGAATTTGTTGTAATATTCAAATTACCAAAACCTACACAAAGCCATAATAGGCAAAAAAAGAAAGCTACTGGTCAAACAGACCAATAGCTTTCTTTCTTCTTATTATTCACCAGATACGTATGGTAATAAAGCCATAGTACGTGCGCGTTTGATAGCAATCGTTAATTTACGTTGGTATTTTGCGCTTGTTCCAGTTACACGACGTGGAAGAATTTTTCCACGTTCAGAAATAAACTTTTTCAAAAGATCTACATCTTTGTAGTCGATATGTGTGATTCCGTTAGAAGTAAAGTAACACACTTTACGACGTTTACGTCCGCCTCTGCGTCCACCTGCCATGTTATTTCCCTCCATTTCTTAATTAGCTATCGTTAGAATGGAAGATCATCATCTGAGATGTCAATCGGTTGACCATCATTTGAAAATGGATCTTCATCTACTCGTGTATATCCTTGGTTTCGTTGATTCTGATTTTGGTTGAATGGTGTGTTTTGATTTCCTTGACCACCGCCATAAAAATCATTGTTGCCGCCACGATTAGGGTTAGCATTAGCATTTCTTGGTTCTAGGAATTGAACACTTTCTGCCACTACTTCAGTAACATATACGCGTTTTCCATCTTGTCCTTCATAATTACGAGTTTGCAAACGACCGTCAACACCTGCTAGACTTCCCTTTTTCAAGAAGTTCGCAACGTTTTCCGCCGGTTTACGCCATACTACACAATTAATAAAGTCTGCTTCCCTTTCACCTTGTTGATTCGTAAACGTACGATTCACAGCAAGAGTAAAAGTGGCAACAGCAACCCCACTTGGAGTATATCGTAAGTCTGGATCTTTCGTTAATCGACCTACTAATACGACTCGGTTCATCATCAGAATCAACCCCTTCCTTTTTAAAAACTATGTTCCACGTGAAACATAGCTATCATTTATATAATTACTCTTCTTCTTTAATGACGATGTGACGGATAATGTCGCCACTGATCTTAGCAAGACGGTCAAATTCTTGAACCGCTTCTGGGTTAGCATTTACAGTTACGAGACGGTAAAAACCATCACGGAAGTCTTCGATTTCATACGCAAGACGACGCTTACCCCAGTCTTTAGATTCGATGATTTCCGCACCTTGAGTTGTTAAAACGTTATCGAAACGTTCAACGAGAGCTTTTTTAGCTTCATCCTCAATATTTGGACGGATAATGTACATAATTTCGTACTTTTTCATCTTTCTGTCACCTCCTTATGGACTATGCGGCCCTTTTAATAAGGGCAAGGAGCAATGTTTAATATACGTTCATTACTCACAAGTAGTAATTATAGCACATCAACTAGCCATGTGCAACGGATGTCCAATCTTTTATATCAATCTTGTTTCAATTATCATAACACAAACATTTGTTCGCGTAAAGTGTTTATCATACTTTTCCTTTGAAAATATCTTTTACAAAAAAAGGCAGTGCAAAAAGCACCACCTTACTTTTTTATTCTTACACATTAAATCTAAAATGCATAACATCTCCATCTTGTACAAGGTATTCTTTTCCTTCTAGACGAACCTTTCCAGCCTCTTTTGCTGCAGTCATTGAGCCGCCAGCAATTAGATCGTCAAATGAAACTGTTTCCGCACGAATGAAACCTTTTTCAAAATCAGTATGAATAATACCCGCACATTGTGGTGCCTTCATTCCTTTTTTAAATGTCCAGGCACGAACTTCTTGGACTCCGGCTGTAAAATAAGTCGCCAATCCAAGTAAGCTATAAGCAGCTTTAATTAATTGGTCCAACCCTGATTCTTCAATTCCTAGCTCTGAAAGGAACATTTCCTTTTCATCATCGTCTAATTCAGCAATCTCCTCTTCAATTTTTGCACAAATGACTATTACTTCTGCACCTTCATTAGCTGCATAGTCACGTACCTTTTGAAGATTTTTATTACTAGAAGGATCCGCAACCTCATCTTCTCCGACATTAGCAACATAAAGAATTGGTTTGCTCGTTAACAAATGAAGGCCTTTTACAAGTTTTAATTGCTCATCCGTAAATTCAACTGAACGAGCAGGTTTGTCCGATTCAAGTGCCTCTTTTAATTTAGTTAGCACTTCAAACTCTGCCACAGCTTCTTTATCCTTTTGCTTTGCCAATTTTTCAACACGAACAATTCGTTTGTCTACTGTCTCTAAATCAGCTAAAACCAGTTCTAAGTTAATTGTTTCAATATCATCAATCGGATCGACTTTTCCGGATACGTGTGTAATATTTCCGTCCTCAAAGCAGCGAACAACATGACAAATAGCGTCTACTTGACGAATATGAGAAAGAAATTTATTTCCTAGTCCTTCTCCTTTACTTGCACCTTTTACAATTCCCGCGATATCAGTAAATTCAAATGCTGTTGGAACAGTTTTCTTTGGTTGAACGAGTTCTGTTAATTTATTTAAACGTTCATCTGGAACTTCTACGATCCCTACGTTTGGGTCAATTGTACAGAATGGATAGTTGGCAGATTCTGCTCCAGCTTTCGTAATTGCATTAAATAAAGTAGACTTACCGACATTTGGCAATCCTACGATCCCTGCTGTTAGTGCCATTATGGGTCACTCCTCTTGAAAGAATATCTATATTATTAGATTGAATTTATCGTTTCTGCATACCTTTCACAATTATATGGATTATCCTAAAAAAGCGCAAGCATCATAGAATGTCCCATAGAAAAAAGCATGAATCTATTCTTCATGCTTTACTAATACTTTCTTCATTTTTCTAGAAAATTCCCTTCTAGGGATCATCACACTATGTCCGCATCCTTCACATTTAATACGGATATCCATTCCCATTCGAATGATTTTCCATCGGTTTGTTCCGCACGGATGCTGCTTTTTCATTTCGACAACATCATTAAGTCCAAATTCCTTTGGTTCCATCATTTACTCTCCCCTTACTTCTTCATTATTTCGTGAATACATGACAAGCTTCGGAAACGGAGCATGAATCCCATGCTGATCGAGAGTCTGTTTGACTTCCTTTCTAATCGCTCTAGCTATATACCAGTGCATCATTGGGACCGTTTCGGCTATTATCCTTAATTGTATATCAGAAGTTCCTAATTTTTGAACACCGAGCAATTCCGGTTTATTAATGATTTCTTCATACTTATCTTGAAGTCCTTCCAGTAACTCTTCGATAATTTCTTCCGCTCTTTCAATGTTTTGTTCATAAGGAATATTAATATCAACAACAGAAATACTGTTATTGATCGAGTAATTTGTAACTTCGGTTATATTTCCGTTTGGAAGAATATGAACTTCCCCTGTCCAGCTTTTGATCTTTGTCGTTCGTAATCCAATTTCATCAACGGTTCCCATAAACTTACCAACACCAACATAATCCCCAACCGAAAACTGATCTTCAAAAATAATGAAAAAACCGGAGATAATGTCTCGCACCAGACTTTGAGCACCAAATCCAACTGCTAAACCAACGATTCCTGCTCCCGCTAACAATCCTTTTACATCAATATTTAATGAAGATAGAATTGTTATTAAGGCAATAAAATAAATCAAATAGGTTAAAACATTTTCCAAAAGCTTTAAAAGTGTGTTCTCCCTTCGCTCCGATACTCGTATTGGCGATTTAGCCCTTACTTTAAACACGTTTCGTATCGTTGCTCTTCCTATTCTAATCACAATAGATGCAACTACGAGAATAATAAATATTTTTAGAATCAATTCTCCTAAATGTATCCACAGTTCTCGATCAAACAACTCTCCTGCAACTTTTTCAGTGGATTTTTCCAATGAATTCAATTCAAACACCAACCTAAAAAAGATTCGATTCTAAAAAAATAGCATAAAAAGACATGCAGATAAACTAATAATCATAATAATTTTTTATTTTCCCCAAAACCTCTTCCTTTATGTATAGAAAAATAATTTCCTCCGTATACTGTTAATACTATTAACGAGGAGTGGACGAAATGAAACTAGGGAAAAGGTTTTTTGAACAAAAAGTGGATGAAAGAAAAATCCCTCATGATGAACCGCTTGCAAAAGAAATCATCTCAACGCAAATTTTATCAATGCTTCCGATAAAAGACGATCAGCCTGTTATCATTGTCTGCATTGGAACAGACCGTTCCACTGGTGATTCATTAGGACCACTCACCGGAACATTTCTTCAAGAAAAAGGGCCATCTATATTTTCAGTTTATGGGACATTAGATGATCCAATCCATGCCGTCAATTTAGAAGAAAAGTTAAAAGCCATCCATGAAATGCATGAAAATCCATTCATTATTGCTATCGATGCATGTCTTGGAAAATTGAAAAGTGTCGGCATGATTCAAATTATGGATGGACCTGTAAAACCCGGAGCTGGAGTCAAAAAAGAATTACCGAGTGTCGGAGATATGCATATTACCGGGATCGTTAATGTTAGCGGCTTCATGGAATTCTTTGTTCTGCAAAATACACGATTAAATTTAGTCGTCAAAATGGCAAAGACAATTGCAGGAGGCATCTACCGTGCAAGTCGTGCCTACCAACAACCTCATATCCATGAACTAGATTGGGATAATAATCATGAACGGACAATCTAACTAAACAGGGAAAGTTAACCTTTCCCTGCCAACTCAAATACTACAAAATTTAAATAAAGAGATTTTTATAAAAATAAATAACTGTAACAATAATAGCAACTACCAAAATTCCCGGAAGCAAATTTGCCACCCGAATCTTCGTTATCCCCGCGATATTTAAACCTATCGCAACGATCATAATCCCACCAGTCGACGTCATTTCGACAATAAAGGAATTCATTAGCGCATCTGGAATAACCCGATCAATTTGCGTTGCAAAAATAGCGATAAGCCCTTGATAAAGAAACACCGGAATGGCTGAAAAAATGACACCAATCCCTAATGTTGTGGTTAAAATTAAGGCTGTAAACCCATCAATAATTGCCTTTGTATATAATACATTATGATCCCCACGTATCCCGCTATCCAATGCACCGATAATTGCCATTGCTCCAATGACGAATATTAGTGTTGCTGTAACAAAACCTTCAGAGATATTCCCTTGTTCATTTGAACCAACCCTTTTTTCCAGCCAGTTCCCAAGTTTATTTAATTTCTCCTCTATCATCGTCATTTCACCAATGACAGCGCCAAATACTAAACTCAAAATAACTATTAAAAAATGCTCGCTTTTTAACCCCATTTGCAGTCCTAAAACAATAACTGCAAGTCCAATGGCATACATAACTGTTCCTTTTACTCTTTCAGGAATTTTATGTAAAAGTTTACCAAGTAGAGATCCGATAACGATGCAAATTCCATTTACAATAGTTCCTAAAAGTACCATAGATCCACCTGCCATATGAAAAAATAAACCATCTACATAGATGGCCTATCAGTCATTATTTTTATCTAATAGCTCTAATATCCGTTCTAAATCTTCATCCGAGAAAAACTCAATCTCTATTCTACCTTTTTTCTTTGATTTTTTGATGGATACTGTCGTGCCAAATCTTTCTCGCAATGCACTTTCAGTTTCACGGATAAATACATTTTTTTCCTCTTTTGGTTTCTTTGTTTCACGTGAAACATTATCATTTAATTGCTGAACCAATTTTTCCAGTTGGCGAACATTTAATCCATCATTTATTACCTTTTCGGCAACTGGTAAAAATTTATCCTTTTTCTTAAGACCTAAAAGGGCACGCCCATGTCCCATAGAAATTTTCCCATCCGTGATAAAAGCTTGGATCTTTTCCGGTAATGCCAGTAATCTTAAATGATTCGCTATATGGGGGCGGCTTTTACCAAGTCGCTTTGATAACTCCTCTTGTGTTAAGTTTAATTTATCCATTAACATCTGATACGCATTTGCTTCCTCAATCGGAGATAAATCTTCCCGTTGTAAATTTTCAAGAACAGCTAGCTCCATCATTTGTTGCTCAGTTAAATCACGAATAACGACAGGTACTGTCTGAAGTTTTGCTTCTTTAGCTGCACGAAAACGTCTTTCTCCTACAACTATTTCATACCCTTTAATGCTTTTTCGAACGATAATTGGTTGTAGAATTCCATGTTGTAGAATTGAATCTTTTAATTCCTCAATCGCTTCAGGTTGAAATATTTTCCGTGGTTGATAAGGATTCGGTCTGATTTCCTTTAGCTTAATCTCTTGAACAGAATCCTCTTTATTTACATCAACATTAGCAAATAATGCATTAATGCCCTTTCCAAGTCCTTTAGCCATTCATAGCCACTTCCTTTGCTAAATCTAAATAGACCTCAGCCCCTCTGGATTTAGAATCATAAATAATAATCGGTTCTCCATGGCTTGGTGCTTCGCTTAATCGAACATTACGAGGAATAATCGTCCGATAGACTCTATCTTGGAAATACTTTTTCACTTCTTCAATAACTTGGATACCTAGATTCGTCCGAGCATCCAACATTGTAAGAAGTACTCCTTCTATTTTTAACTCTTGATTTAGATGTTTCTGAACTAACCGGACAGTACTTAGTAACTGACTTAATCCTTCAAGTGCGTAGTACTCACATTGAACAGGAATTAATACAGCATCCGAAGCGGTTAGTGCATTAAGAGTTAATAATCCTAAAGATGGTGGACAGTCAATCAGAATATAATCGTAATCATCCTTCACTGCCGCTAATGCGCGTTTTAGCCGCACTTCTCTAGATATAGTTGGGACTAGCTCAATTTCTGCACCTGCTAATTGGATTGTTGCAGGAACTGAATCTAATCTTTCTACTCCCGTAGCTTTGATTACTTCTTTTATATCAATATCATCAACTAGAACATCATAAATACACTGCTGGACATCACCTTTATCAATACCTGCTCCACTAGTTGCGTTCCCTTGTGGGTCAATATCAACTAACAGCACCTTTTTCCCAATATGTGCTAAGCAGGCACCCAAGTTTACTGATGTAGTCGTTTTACCGACCCCACCTTTTTGGTTGGCAATTGAAATAATTTTGCCCAAGCGTGTCACCTACTTTCAACTTCCTATTAAATTGGCAATCATATTATCTATTTTAACAAAATTTCAATTAGAAGGTTTAGTTTTTATAAAAAAAAAGAGAAACTTACAAGAACAAGCTTCTCCGAATCTAGTTATTTATTATTTTTTCGGGATTTTAATCGTAATTTGATAGTATTCATCAAACTCTTCTTCTTCTGAGTTTAGTTTGATTCCATTATCCTCAACCATTGTCAACGATTGCCGAATGGTATTAACGGCAATTCTCATATCTTTACTAAATGCCTGACGACGCGGCTTTTGTTTCCGTTCTTTTTTATTTAATAATCGTTCTACATAATCTTCTGTTTGCTTTACATTTAAGTTTTTTTCAATAATATTTGTCAATAGATTTATTTGCTTTTCCGGATCTTTCAATGGAATTAATGCACGAGCATGGCGTTCAGAAATCAATTTTTGCAATAATGCATCTTGAACTTCTTGCGGAAGTTTTAATAAGCGTAATTTATTTGCAACTGTTGATTGCCCTTTTCCTAAACGTTGTGCTAACGCCTCTTGAGTTAAGTTATGTAATTCCAAAAGTTTCCCATAAGCAATCGCTTCTTCAATTGGTGAAAGTTCTTCACGTTGAAGATTCTCTATTAAAGCAACTGAAGCTGTCTCCGTATCATTTAAGTTTTTTATTATTGCAGGGACAGTATCCCATCCAAGCAATTGCATAGCCCTATATCTCCGCTCACCAGCAATGATTTCAAATTGACCGGAACTATACTCACGAACAACTATTGGCTGAATAATACCATGTGTATGTATGGTGCGTGCTAATTCTTCAATTTTATTCTCATCAAATACTGTTCTTGGTTGAAAACGATTGGGGACTATGCTAGAAATAGGAATCTTCCTAACTTCTTCATTTTCATTTACTATTTCTGTTTCCGACTCTTCCACCTTTTCGCCCACACCAAAAAAACGAGAGAAAGGATGCTTCATCGACCGACACCACCTTTAAGAGACTCCCTATCTACCTATTCTTTATTATAAGACAAGTTCCTGCATTTTCGTTGGTTAATTTTCGAGTTTTTCTTACATGATTAAACAAAAACTTGTTAAGTAATTTAAATTTCCCGTAGAAAATTCGCAAATAAACAAGAAGATTTGATTATTATGGCAAAAAACTTATTATTATTTCCTCATTCTAATGGCATTTTATTTGGCGTTCCCGGTTTTCTCGGATATTTCTTAGGAGTCTGTTTGCTTTTTTTAATCACAATAATATTTCTTTCGCTTTCTTCATACGGCAAAGTGAAAGAGTAAGTATTCTCCACATCTGCGCCAAGTAAACGGATTGCCTTATTAGCACTAGTTAACTCTTCCTTCGCATTTGCCGCCTTCATTGCAATAAATAACCCACCTTGTTTTACCAATGGAATACATAATTCACTAAGAACTGACATTCTAGCCACAGCCCTAGCTGTTACAATATCGTACTTTTCCCTATGCTCCGTCCTTTTTCCAAAAGTTTCAGCACGATCATGATAAAAGAAAGTTTCCTTTAATTCCAACTCTTTTGCAAGGTGCTCTAAAAAGGTTATTCGTTTTTGGAGCGAATCAACAATTGATACCTTTAACTCTGGGAAACAAATTTTCAAAGGAATACTAGGAAAGCCCGCACCCGCTCCTACATCACAAATATGATAAGGCTTGTTTAAATCAACATAAAAGGAAGCGGTAATAGAATCAAAAAAGTGCTTTAAATACACATCACCTTTTTCAGTTATTGCTGTTAAATTCATCTTTTCATTCCATTCCACAAGCAACTCAAAATACCGATTAAATTGTTGTAATTGCTTAGAGGAAAGAGAGATTCCCTTTTCCTCTAAGAGAGTTGTAAATTGCTCAATATTCATAAATTTATTCCATCCTTACTGGTTATTCTTTCGCAACCTTTGCAATCCGCCCTTGTTCAATATAAACAAGTAAAATGGAAATATCAGCTGGATTTACACCAGATATTCTAGATGCCTGCGCAATTGATAATGGCCGAACTTTACTTAATTTCTGTCTAGCTTCCGTCGCTATTCCATTAATTGCATCATAATCAATGTTTTCAGGAATCTTTTTATCTTCTAGTTTCTTTAACCGCTCTACTTGCTGTAATGACTTCTCAATATAGCCTTCATACTTAATTTGTATTTCGACTTGTTCGGTCACTTCTTCTGGTAAATCTTGTTCAGCTGGAATTAATTCATGGATATGACTGTAAGACATTTCAGTACGTTTTAATAAATCTGAAGCACGTATTCCGTCTTTTAGTTCACTTCCTCCTGCTTGTCGGATTAATTCCTGTGTTTTTTCATTTGGTTTTATAATAATGGAACGCAATCTTTGCTTTTCTGCTTCAATTTTTTCCTTTTTAGCGACAAATTTTGCATATCTTTCTTCTTTAATTAAACCAATTTGATATCCTAAATCTGTTAAACGTAGATCTGCATTATCATGTCTAAGCAATAGACGATATTCCGCACGGGAAGTTAGTAAACGATAAGGTTCGTTTGTTCCCTTCGTGACTAAATCATCCAATAAAACACCAATATAAGCATCTGATCTGCTTAAAATAACTTCTTCTTGTCCTAATGCATTTCTAGCTGCATTTATACCGGCCATGAGCCCTTGACCAGCAGCTTCTTCATATCCGGATGTACCATTTATTTGTCCCGCGGTATAAAGGTTTTTCACTCGTTTTGTCTCTAATGTAGGCCATAATTGTGTAGGGACGATGGCATCATATTCAATGGCATAGCCCGCACGCATCATTTGTGCTTTCTCTAATCCCGGAACGGTTGCCAGCATTTTTAGTTGAACTTCTTCAGGTAAGCTTGTTGATAGTCCTTGTACATAAACTTCCTGTGTGTTTCTTCCTTCAGGTTCTAAGAAAATTTGATGACGCGGTTTATCTGCGAATCGAACAATTTTATCCTCAATAGATGGACAATACCGCGCACCTGTTCCTTTCACCATTCCGGAAAACATTGGTGATCGGTGTAAATTTTCATCAATAATATGATGTGTCTGTTCATTTGTGTACGTTAACCAGCATGGAAGTTGATCCGTTATATATTTTGTTGTTTCGTAGCTAAACGCTCTTGGTTTTTCATCACCCGGTTGAATTTCAGTTTTACTATAATCGATTGTATGGCTGTTAATTCTTGGTGGTGTACCTGTCTTAAATCGAACTAATTCAAAACCTAATTTCTCTAAATGCTCGGAAAGCTTAATAGATGGCTGTTGATTATTAGGTCCACTTGAATATTTTAAATCACCGATAATGATTTCTCCTCGTAAAAAGGTTCCCGTCGTAATTACTACCGTTTTCGCACGATAAACCGCACCTGTTTTTGTAACTACACCGTTACAAACTCCGTCTTCGACGATAAGTTCTTCAACCATACCTTGAAGCAGTGTTAAATTAGGTTCATTTTCAAGTGTTTTTTTCATTTCATTTTGATATTGGAATTTATCAGCTTGAGCTCGTAAAGCTTGAACTGCAGGCCCTTTACCGGTATTTAACATTCTCATTTGAATATATGTTTTATCAATATTTTTACCCATTTCTCCGCCGAGTGCATCAATTTCCCGAACGACGACTCCTTTTGCGGGACCCCCTACTGATGGATTACAGGGCATAAATGCAACCATATCTAAGTTAATGGTCACCATTAAGGTTTTTGCGCCCATTCTTGCAGCAGCTAAACCTGCTTCACAGCCTGCATGTCCAGCCCCGACAACAACGACGTCAAATTCCCCAGCATCATACTTTTGCATAGTAAATCCCTCCTTACTTTTATTTGTCCAGCTCCAGCGCCTAACGGCTAGCGTATTTCTACGTCTTCCCCTTACGCCGATGACCAAGGCGCCTCCGCTTCTCTTACTTCCCTAAGCAAAATTGCGAGAACAGTTGATTAATCAAACTTTCTTGGACGGTATCTCCGATAATTTCCCCTAGTAATTCCCATGTTCTTGTTAAGTCAATTTGGATAATATCTATTGGTATACCCATTTCAATTCCGGAAATTACTTCCTCGATTGAATCTAATGCCTGCCCAATTAATGCGATATGGCGACTGTTTGAAATATAGGTTATATCGGATGCTTCAATAGAGCCTTGAAAATACATAGAAGAAATAGCTTCCTCAAGCTCGTCTACACCTTTTTCTTCCAATAGGGAAGTAGAAATAATCGTATGTTTATCAGCTAATTGCTTTACTTTGTCCATATTTATTCTTTTTTGTAGGTCAGTTTTATTTATTATAACAATAACGTCCATACCTTTAACGGCTTCGAAAAGTTTCATATCTTCAGTCGTTAAATCATCCGCATAATTCAATACGAGAAGAATTAAATCTGCCTCTTTTAACACTTTTCGTGATCGTTCCACACCAATCCGTTCAACAATATCTTCCGTCTCACGAATTCCGGCGGTATCAACTAAGCGTAGAGGAACCCCTCGTACATTGACGTACTCTTCAATGACATCCCGTGTTGTCCCAGGAATATCCGTTACAATCGCTTTATTCTCTTGTACTAAACTATTTAATAAAGAAGACTTTCCAACATTCGGTCTGCCAATAATGGCCGTAGATAAGCCTTCTCTTAATATTTTCCCTTGGTGGGCCGTTTGTAAAAGTTTCTTCAATTCATCTCTTATATATTCTGCTTTCTCCTTCAGCATCCGATGTGTCATTTCCTCCACATCATCATACTCGGGATAATCAATATTTACCTCGACATGCGCGACAACTTCTAATATTTCTTGACGGAACTTTTTCACTAGTTTAGAAAGTCTTCCTTCCATCTGACCTAAAGCTACCTTCATTGCTCGATCCGTTTTCGCACGAATTAGATCCATGACAGCCTCTGCTTGAGACAAATCAATTCGTCCATTTAGAAACGCTCTTTTCGTGAACTCGCCAGGTTCGGCTAATCTCGCCCCATGCCTCAACACCAATTGTAAAACACGATTTACCGATACTAGTCCACCATGACAGTTTATTTCTACAACATGTTCCCGCGTAAATGTTTTTGGAGCCTTCATCACACTTACCATAACTTCTTCTACTAGTTCCTTCGTACTCGGATCGATGATTTTCCCATAATTTATCGTATGTGATTGGACATTCCTTAGTTTCTTCCCATTTACCCCTACGAAAATTTTGTCAGTTATTTCAATAGCTTGATCGCCACTTAACCGAACGATAGCAATGGCCCCCTCGCCCATCGGCGTCGATATAGCCGTAATTGTATCAAATTCCATCCTTCCTCACCTCAATTCCATATTTGTTTAGTCTATATATCAAGCTTTATTTACGAATTAATCCCAAAATATTAGAATAACAAATTCTAATCTAATTAAAAATAATAAAGTATTTTGTATTCGAAAAAATTATCCACAGTACACAAAGTCAATGATATATATTTTAACTTATCCACATGTGAATAACAATATTTGAAGCAACTACTCTCTTTAGATAAAAATAAACCAAGCGAAATTCGCTTGGTTTATTAATTAGTAGGTTTGATAACTAAATAACGATTCGGTTCTTCCCCTTCAGAATGTGTTTGGATTTTCTTGTTACGGGCTAAAGCGCTATGAATAATTTTCCTTTCAAAGGAAGGCATCGCTTCAAGAGTTACAGCTTTATTCGTATAAATAGCTTTTTCGGCCAATCTTTCTGCTAATTGAATAAGAGAATTTTCCCTTCGCTTTCGATAATCTTCTGCATCCAAAACGATAGTTAAAAATTGATTTTTATATCGATTAGCTATCAATTGCGTTAATAATTGTAAAGAATTAAGTGTTTGTCCTCTTTTTCCAATTAACAAGGCCATTTTTTCACCGGATAGTTTAAATTCAGCTGTATTTCCTTCGATCTTAACTTCAATTTTTGCATCGATCCCCATTTGTTTCACTATTTCCAGCAAATATATTTTAGCTTCTTCAATCGGATCGGGCTTTAATTGAACATGAACGATTGCAGGACGTGAACCAAATATTCCAAACAATCCTTTTTTTCCTTCATCAATTATTTGATATTCAATTCGTTCTTTCGTTACATTTAATTTTCCAAGGGCTACCTCAACTGCTTCTTCGACACTTTGTCCTGTAGCAGTAACTTCCTTCACTTTTTAGCTCCTCCCGCTTTTCCCCCAGTTGATGGACCATTTTGGATTTCTGGAGTTTTAATAAAATACGTTTGAATAATCATGAAGATGTTACCGACTACCCAATATAGCGGCAGTGCTGCTGGTAAACTGATTCCTATTACAATGATCATAATTGGCATTACCCAAAGCATAATTGACATTTGTGGATTTTGGTTTTCTGTTCCTGCCATCATTACTTTTTGTTGAAGGAAAGTCGTTACTCCCGCAATAACTGCCAATATATAATCTGGTGATCCTAAATCGAACCATAGGAACATCGATTCTCTAATTTCTGGTGTTCGATTAATTGCATGGTAGAATCCAATTAGTATAGGCATTTGAATAATTAACGGAAGACATCCTGCTAATGGATTTACCCCATACTTTTGAAATAATTGCATTTGTTCTTGCTGTAATTTTTGTTGTGTAACCGCATCTTTGGAACTATATTTTTCCCTTAGCTTTTTAATCTCAGGTTGAATTAATTGCATTGCTTTTGAACTTTTTGTCTGCTTAATCATTAATGGAAGGATGATTAAGCGAATAATGATTGTTACAAAAATAATCGATAACCCATAGCTATTTCCTAGAAATACTGCAACCTTTTTAATGATCCAGGATAGTGGAAAGACGATATATTCATTCCAAATCCCTTTACTTTCTGGAGTAATGTCTTTATTGAACTCCGTACATCCTGAAAGGACGGCTGCAAGTCCCACTATTGCAATAATTAAAAATATTCTTTTTCTCAAACCGCTGTTTCCTCCCTGCTTTCTAAGTATCAATTTTTTATGTAGATTAAGGCATCCATATTACATTACAGCAATTGGACACCCTTACAAACAATAAAAAAAAATTAATCAACTAGAACTTTTGCTACTTTTAACACATGTTGCAAGCTTTTATTTACTTCATGGAAATTCATTTCGGCCGCTGGTTTTCTAGCGATGATCACATAATCATTATCTTTTTTGATATTTTCTTCTAATTCGTGGAAACATTGACGAAGATAACGTTTAATTTCATTTCTTTTAACTGCATTTCCTATTTTTTTACTGACTGACAAACCTATACGGAAATTTTTTTGATTTTCCTTTTTTAAAACATATATAACAAATTGGCGATTCGCATACGATTTTCCTTGTTTAAAAACTTTTTGGAAATCAACATTTTTTTTAATTCGATACGATTTTTTCATTTCTATCACTCGCAATACGAAAGTTTACGAAAAGGTGGTAAGAAAAAAAACCACTGAGACGTTTCAGTGGTCTACGCTGATAATACTTTTCTTCCTTTACGACGACGAGCAGCTAAGACTTTACGTCCATTTTTTGAACTCATACGTGCACGGAATCCATGAACTTTACTTCTTTTACGAGCGTTTGGTTGATATGTTCTTTTCATTTATGACACCTCCCTCGAGGATCTTTTGTAACAGTAGAAGACAGTCCTACTAATTATAATGATCATCAATAATAATTGTCAACTCTTTATAGCAGAATACTTTTTCCAATAATCGCTATTTAAATATCGTCTAGTTTTTAAAAATTGGATAGGTAAATCTAATAATATATGTTGTGGATAATTTTCGACAGCATTTTCACTATCCACAACAATTATTGACAGGTTTTTCACAAATTAATAACCTGTGAATAAATTTATTCCTCAGGCTACGGATGGTGTGGATAATTTTTAAAATGCATTGCAACGCCTATAATTATTTGTTATGATTATTGTGTTTTCACTCTGAATATATATTTGTGCATAACTTATTTATCCACAAATTGTGGATATCGTGTGGATAGTTTATGTACATGCTTTGTATAAACTTGTCCACAAACAGTGGATGGTGTCGAAAATCTACTTTCTTTCCTTATTATAAGTTTTTCCACAATCATAGTTATGTATATTTATTAATTTTAACATCTCTAAGACGAAACATTGTTACGTTGTTTCTCACATACACGTCAAAAATACTGATATTACAAAGGAGGGTATGGTGTTGGAAAATATAGCTGATCTTTGGAATAAAGCACTAACTATTATTGAAAAAAAGATCAGTAAGCCTAGCTTTGAAACATGGTTAAAGTCTACCAAGGCACATTTATTACAAGGCGATACGTTTATCGTTTCGGTGCCTAATGATTTTGCTAGAGATTGGCTAGAAGGGCGATATGTCACGCTAATTTCAGATGTCCTCTATGACATAACTGGTGAAAAACTCACAGTAAAATTTATCATCCCTCAAACTCAAGAGGATGAAGAATTTCAATCAAAGGTTCCGCCTCAAAATAAACCTAAAATAGAGGATTCAACAGAATTATTCCAAAACGTACTGAATCCAAAATACACGTTTGATACTTTTGTTATTGGTTCTGGAAATCGCTTTGCACATGCTGCTTCGCTTGCTGTAGCAGAGGCTCCCGCTAAAGCCTATAATCCGCTTTTTATTTATGGGGGGGTTGGCCTCGGAAAAACGCATTTAATGCATGCCATTGGACATTATGTAATTGAGCATAATCCTACTGCGAGGGTCGTTTATTTGTCCTCCGAAAAATTTACGAACGAATTTATTAATTCCATTCGAGATAATAAAGCTGTCGATTTCCGTAATAAATACAGGAATGTTGATGTGCTATTAATAGATGATATTCAATTTCTTGCTGGAAAAGAATCAACTCAAGAAGAATTTTTCCATACTTTCAACGCCTTACATGAAGAGAGTAAACAGATTATCATTTCTAGTGACCGTCCTCCAAAGGAAATTCCAACATTAGAGGATCGTCTACGATCTCGTTTTGAATGGGGTTTAATTACTGATATTACCCCGCCGGATTTAGAAACTCGGATTGCTATTTTGCGAAAAAAGGCAAAGGCAGATGGACTTGATATCCCAAATGAGGTTATGCTGTATATTGCTAATCAAATTGATTCAAATATTCGAGAGCTAGAAGGAGCGTTAATTCGAATCGTAGCCTATTCATCCTTAATCAATAAGGACATAAATGCAGATTTGGCTGCTGAAGCATTGAAAGATATTATTCCTAGCTCGAAGCCAAAAGTGATTACGATTCAAGATATTCAAAGAACAGTTGGACAAGAATACAATATTAAATTAGAGGATTTTAAAGCAAAGAAAAGAACAAAATCTGTTGCTTTTCCGAGGCAAATTGCTATGTATTTATCAAGAGAATTAACTGACTTTTCTCTACCGAAAATTGGTGAGGAATTTGGCGGGCGAGATCATACGACTGTTATTCATGCCCATGAAAAAATATCTAAACTACTTCTAACGGATGCTCAACTGGAAAAAAGCATTCAAGAGATTAAAAGTCTACTAAAAGGGTAACCTGGGAAATTGTGAATAACTTTTTACTGTATATGCACAGTCTGTCCACATGTGGATAGGCTGTGTTTCCTTTCGATTTTTAAGTTATCCACATGTTCACAGGCCCTACTATTATTACTACTATTTTTTAAAAGATTAATTATATATAAATCACCATAAATTAGAACAATATTAAACAAGTTGACAGTTACGTATTTGCAATCCATTTTTCCAAAGATGAATGGTACAATAATTAATTAAACAAGTCTCGGGGGGAAAATCATGAAATTTTCGATACAACGTGATCGACTTATCCAAAGTGTACAAGATGTAATGAAAGCAATTAGTTCTAGAACTACGATTCCCATATTAACTGGAATAAAAATTGTAGCGACAAATGAAGGCGTAGCATTTACAGGAAGTGATTCAGATGTATCCATTGAATCATTTATTCCAAAAGAAGAAGATGGAAATGAATTAGTGGAGATTTTTGCTCCTGGTGCCATCGTTCTACAAGCTAAGTTTTTTAGTGAAATTGTTAAAAAGTTACCTATGGATTTCGTTGAAATTGAAGTAATCAATCATTTGCAAACCGTTATTCGTTCAGGTAAATCTGAATTCAATCTAAATGGATTAGATCCTGAAGAATATCCACATCTACCTCAAATTTCTGAAGAGAATGTATTTAAAATTCCAACAGATATTGTTAAAAACCTTATTCGCCAAACCGTTTTTGCTGTATCTACGTCTGAAACTCGCCCAATTCTAACCGGGGTAAATTGGAAAGTTGAATCAGATCGATTAACATGTATTGCTACGGATAGCCACCGCTTAGCAATGCGTTCAGCAGCCATCGATTTTGTAAATGAGGCGAAATATAACATTGTCATTCCTGGAAAAAGCTTAAATGAATTAAACAAAATTTTAGATGACACAAATGAACCAGTAGAAATTGTTATTACCGAAAATCAAATTTTGTTTAGAGCAAAACATTTACTATTTTTCTCAAGACTTTTAGAAGGTAATTATCCTGATACTTCAAGATTAATACCTACTGAAAGCAAAACAGACATTGTTATTAATACAAAAGAGTTTTTACAAGCCATTGATCGTGCCTCTCTATTAGCAAGAGAGGGTAGAAATCCCAATGTTGTTAAATTCTCTACGCTAACATCAGGAATCATTGAAATTTCATCTAACACTCCTGAAGTTGGGAAAGTTGTTGAACAAGTTCAAAGTCAGTCAATTGAAGGCGAAGATTTAAAAATTTCATTCAGTGCAAAATATATGATGGATGCCCTAAAAGCATTGGAAGGTTTAGAAATTCGTATTAGTTTTACTGGGGCAATGAGGCCATTTATCATTCGACCAATTAATGACGAATCGATCTTGCAACTTATATTGCCAGTCCGCACTTACTAAATAAAAGTTCCTGTCTTAGACAGGACTTTTTTTACATTTATCCACAATAAACATCTAAAAATATTTATAAAAAAATCATCCACATGTTAATAACTTTGAAACGAAGTGACGTTGTATTAATTAAAATTATTTAGTAAAATTATATATTAGAGAATTATGAAGCGGAAAAGAGTGAATGTATGGAAAAGAACGTATCAATTGAGACGGAATTCATTACTTTAGGCCAATTTTTAAAATTAGCTGATGTTATTCAAAGTGGTGGCATGGCCAAATGGTTTTTAAGTGAACATGATGTATTTGTTAATGGTGAACAAGACCAAAGAAGAGGGCGAAAACTTTCAGTAGGTGATCGAATAGAAATTCCGAGCGTTGGTAATTTTGTTATATCCCGATAGATAATTTTTGGGAGAAAAAGGATGTTACTGAATGTATATTGAAGAGTTAGAACTGAAAAATTACCGTAACTACGAATCGCTATCTATTTCCTTTGAAAATAACGTAAATGTGATTTTAGGTGAAAATGCACAAGGAAAAACTAATGTTATGGAATCTATTTACGTTTTAGCTATGGCAAAGTCCCATCGAACATCAAATGATAAAGATTTAATCCGTTGGGATGAGGAATATGCTAAAATAAAAGGTAGGATAAAAAAACATAGTGGATCAACACCGCTAGAACTAGTTATTTCAAAAAAAGGGAAAAAAGCAAAATATAATCATATTGAGCAATCTAAATTAAGCCAGTATGTAGGAAATATGAATGTTGTCATGTTCGCGCCTGAAGATCTCCATCTTGTTAAAGGGAGCCCTCAAGTTAGGCGTCGTTTTATTGATATGGAGATTGGACAGGTATCACCCGTATATTTACATGACATCAGTCAATATCAAAAAATTTTACAGCAACGGAATCATTATTTAAAACTGCTGCAACTCCAAAAGCAAAAAGATGAAACGATGCTTGATGTACTAACCGACCAATTTATACAAATGGCCGTTAAGATCATAAAAAAGAGATTTGAGTTTATTCAACTGCTAGAAGAATGGGCAAGACCAATCCATACGGGGATATCCCGGGGCTTAGAATCGTTAAAAATTCAGTATAAACCGTCCATTGATGTATCAGAAGACATGGATTCGTCAAGCCTATTAACGAAGATGGAGGAAAAATTTTCTATTAATAAAAAAAGGGAAATTGAACGAGGTGTTACATTATTAGGTCCACATCGTGATGAGCTTGTATTTTTTGTGAATAATCGTGACGTGCAAACATTTGGTTCACAAGGACAGCAACGAACAACTGCTCTTTCATTAAAATTGGCTGAGATAGAATTAATCCATTCAGAAATAGGGGAATACCCCATTTTACTCCTTGATGATGTTTTATCTGAACTAGATGATTACCGCCAATCCCACCTGTTGAATACGATTCAAGGAAAAGTCCAAACTTTTGTTACAACTACAAGCATTGATGGAATCGACCATCAAACACTGAAAGAGGCATCGACCTTTTCTGTAGAATCCGGGATTATGTTTCCGGTGAAATGAGGTGTAAAACATGTACCTACATGTAGGCGAAGATGTGATGGTTCGAGCAGATGAAATTATTGCTATTATAGATAAAGGTTCAGTTAATCAGTCTGTTATTATGCAAGAATTTTTCCAATCAAAGAAAAAGGGCATGATTAACTTGTCAAAAGGAAAGTTTAAATCCTTAGTCATTACTGACCATCAGCACTATCTTTCACCTTTATCCTCTAGTACGCTTTTAAAGCGATTAAATTAAAACTATTTTTGTTTTTTTATGACTAGAGAAAATAACTAGGAATTTTAATTGTTTTTCAGTAACCCCTATGAAGAATATTTATTTATTTTGATACGTTATAAATACATGTTTAACTAATTTATTTTTAAAAAGTGTAGGTGAATTCAAGTGCCAATGGAACAAGATCAAGTTCAAGGTCAAAGCTATGATGAAAATCAGATACAGGTTCTTGAAGGACTGGAAGCTGTTCGGAAGCGTCCAGGTATGTATATTGGATCCACAAGCAGCAAAGGGCTACATCATCTTGTTTGGGAAATTGTAGATAATAGTATTGATGAAGCACTTGCCGGATTTTGTGACGAGATAAATATTGTCATTGAAAAGGATAATAGTATTAAGGTTGTCGATAATGGACGCGGTATTCCGGTTGGGATACAGGAAAAAATGGGAAGACCCGCAGTTGAAGTCATCCATACTGTCCTTCATGCCGGAGGAAAATTTGGTGGCGGAGGATATAAGGTATCTGGTGGTTTGCACGGAGTAGGTGCTTCCGTAGTTAATGCCTTATCAAGTGAATTTGAGGTTTATGTCCATCGTGATGGGAATATATATTATCAAAAATATGAACGTGGAGTTCCTTGCTTTGATTTAAAGATCATTGGGGAAACAGACCATACCGGAACGACTAGCCACTTCGTACCGGACAAGGAAATATTTACAGAGACTACGGTCTTTGATTACGATATTCTTGCAACACGCGTTCGTGAACTTGCATTTTTAAATCGGGGATTAAAGCTTACGATTGAAGATAAAAGAGACGAATCGAAAAAAAATGAATATCACTATGAAGGTGGAATAAAGTCATACGTTGAACATTTAAACCGTACAAAAGAAGTCATCCATGAAGAGCCAATCTATGTAGAAGGCGAAAAGGATGGGATTTCTATTGAGGTTTCAATTCAATATAATGAGGGCTTCACAAGTAGCATTTATTCTTTTGCCAATAATATTCATACGTATGAAGGTGGTACACATGAATTTGGCTTTAAGACAGCCCTAACAAGAGTTATTAATGACTACGCTCGCAAAAATGGCCTAATTAAGGAAAGTGATTCTAATTTATCGGGTGAGGATGTTCGTGAAGGATTAACTGCGATCGTTTCAATTAAACATCCTGATCCACAGTTCGAAGGGCAAACAAAAACAAAATTAGGTAATTCAGAAGCTAGAACAATTACCGATGCTATTTTCTCCGAGCATTTTGATAAATTTATGTTAGAAAACCCAACAGTTGCTAAAAAAATTGTTGAAAAAGGTTTAATGGCAGCACGTGCACGTTTAGCAGCGAAGAAAGCAAGGGAACTTACTCGTCGAAAAAGTGCATTAGAAGTTTCAAGCCTTCCCGGGAAATTAGCGGATTGTTCATCTCGTGATCCGAAAATCAGCGAATTATTTATCGTTGAGGGAGACTCTGCCGGTGGCTCTGCGAAGCAAGGTAGGGATAGACATTTTCAAGCGATTTTACCTTTAAGAGGGAAAATCCTCAATGTTGAAAAAGCACGGTTAGATAAAATTTTAACTAATAATGAAATTCGAACCATTATTACTGCATTAGGTACAGGGATTAGTGAGGATTTTGACATTTCAAAAGCTCGCTATCATAAAATAGTCATCATGACTGATGCCGATGTCGATGGCGCACATATTCGAACATTATTATTAACATTCTTCTATCGCTATATGCGACAAACAATAGAGGCGGGATACATTTATATTGCACAGCCGCCCCTTTATAAAATAGCTCAAGGCAAACGCGTTGAATATGTATATAGTGACAAGGAATTAGAACAAGCATTAAGTCAAATGCCACAGCAACCGAAACCCGGAATTCAACGATATAAAGGTCTTGGTGAAATGAATCCTGAACAATTATGGGAAACAACAATGGATCCAGAGCGTAGAACTTTACTTCAAGTAAGCTTAGAAGATGCAATAGAAGCGGATGAAACATTTGAAATGCTTATGGGAGATAAGGTTGAACCACGACGTAATTTTATCGAAGAAAATGCAATTTATGTAAAGAACTTAGATATTTAATCGGGAAAGTACAAGCAACAAGATAGGTTAAGCACTTTAGTGCGTTAGTAATGTTAACTTTTCATCTTTACAAGAGGGGCAATCAGTCATTACTGATTGCTTCATTCTCTTAAGGGAGGTTCCAGTATGGCTGAAACACCAAGTTCAAATATTAAAGAAATAAATTTAAGTCAGGAAATGCGTACATCTTTCTTAGATTATGCGATGAGTGTAATTGTTTCACGTGCACTTCCAGATGTGCGTGATGGATTAAAACCAGTACATCGCCGAATTCTTTATGCGATGAACGATTTAGGTATGACATCGGACAAAGCATTTAAGAAGTCGGCACGTATCGTTGGAGAAGTAATCGGTAAGTACCATCCACATGGTGATTCGGCCGTTTATGAGACGATGGTTCGTATGGCTCAGGATTTTAGCTATCGCTATATGCTTGTAGATGGACATGGTAACTTCGGTTCTATTGATGGTGATTCTGCGGCTGCAATGCGTTATACAGAAGCTCGTATGTCTAAAATATCAATGGAATTACTTCGCGATATTAATAAGGACACAATTGATTATCAAGATAACTATGATGGTTCTGAGAAAGAACCCGTTGTGTTGCCATCAAGATTTCCGAATTTATTAGTCAACGGTACTTCGGGTATCGCTGTTGGTATGGCGACTAATATTCCACCACATCAACTTGGGGAAGTAATTGATGGAGTATTGGCTTTAAGTAAGGATCCTGATATTACCATCCAAGAATTGATGGAATTTATACCAGGACCGGATTTCCCTACTGCAGGATTAATTGTGGGAAGAAGCGGAATTAGACGTGCTTATGAAACCGGGAAAGGATCAATTACATTAAGGGCACGAGTAGAAATTGAACAAAAGGCAAATGGCAAAGAGACCATTATTATTAAAGAAATTCCTTACCAAGTGAATAAAGCAAAGCTTGTGGAAAGAATTGCTGAACTTGTACGTGATAAAAAAATTGATGGAATAACAGATTTAAGAGACGAATCTGATCGTACTGGTATGCGCGTAGTTATTGAAGTACGAAGAGATGCCAATGCGAATGTTCTTTTAAATAATTTATATAAACATACAGCATTACAAACAACATTCGGAATCAATACGTTAGCACTTGTTGATGGTCAACCGAAAGTATTAAATTTAAAACAATGTTTATATCATTATTTGGAACATCAAAAAGTCATTATTCGTCGTAGAACGGAATTCGAATTAAGAAAAGCTGAAGCTAGGGCACATATTTTAGAGGGATTACGTATTGCTCTTGATCACATTGATGAAATAATTAGTTTGATTCGTTCTTCTCAAACAACAGAAATTGCAAGAAATGGTTTAATGGAACAATTTTCATTATCTGAGAAGCAAGCTCAGGCTATTCTTGATATGCGTCTCCAACGTTTAACAGGATTAGAACGTGAGAAGATTGAAGAAGAGTATCAAGAATTGTTAAAACTAATCGCTGAATTAAAAGCTGTTTTAGCAGATGAAGAAAAGGTACTGGAAATTATTCGTGAAGAATTAATAGAAATTAAAGAACGCTTTAATGATAATAGGAAAACTGAAATTGTTTCAGGCGGTATTGAACAAATCGAAGATGAGGATTTAATTCCTCGAGAAAATATTGTCATTAGTTTAACCCATAATGGATACATTAAACGTCTGCCAATTTCCACATACAGAAGTCAAAAACGTGGAGGACGCGGGGTCCAAGGAATGGGAACAAATGAGGACGACTTTGTTGAGCATTTATTAACAACTTCAACCCATGATACGATCCTATTTTTCACTAATAAAGGAAAAGTTTTCCGATCTAAAGGATATGAAATTCCTGAGTTTAGTCGAACAGCTAAAGGGATTCCAATAATAAATCTCCTTGGAATTGAAAAGGACGAAGAAATTAATACGATGATTCGTGTCGAAGAATTTGTGGAAGATTCGTTCTTATTCTTTACTACGAAACGTGGAATATCTAAACGAACTCCACTAACTGATTTTGCAAACATACGAACAAATGGATTAATTGCTATTCATCTTCGCGATGAAGATGAACTGATCTCTGTTAAATTAACTGATGGAAATAAAGATATGATCATTGGTACTAAAAATGGTATGTTAATTCGCTTTCCGGAAGTTGATGTTCGATCCATGGGAAGAACTGCTACCGGTGTTAAAGGAATCACGCTAACGGGTGATGACGAAGTCGTTGGAATGGAAATTCTCGAAGATAATGACGATGTTTTAATTGTCACTATTAATGGTTACGGAAAACGCACTAATTCTTCAGAGTATCGCATTCAAAGCCGTGGTGGTAAAGGGTTAAAAACATGTAATATTACAGAAAAGAATGGAAACTTAATTGCAGTAAAAACCGTTACTGGGGAAGAGGATCTTATGCTGATAACCGCCGGAGGAGTTCTTATACGGATGGCAGTCGGTGATATTTCCCAACTTGGACGTAATACTCAAGGAGTCAAATTAATTCGCCTTGGTGAAGACGAACATGTGGCAACCGTTGCAAAAGTCGAAAAGGAAGAAGAGGAACCTTCAGATCAAGAAGAATTAGAAGTAGTTAATGACAATAATCAAGAAGCTGAAGAGGAATAATAGGTTTTTTTGCAATTTTTAAAAGAGACATCGATTCGATGTCTCTTTTTTGATAAAATTGAAAATAAATAGAAATAAAATAGATACTATTACTTATATGGAGTGGTCATATGAAAATAAATATAGACGGATTACGTGTAGGATCTATATTAGCTGAGGATGTAATGGGAATGACTAGTTCCCCAATTATCCCTAGAGGGACGGTTATATCAATAGAACATATTGATGTTTTAAAAGCATTTTTTATTAGAGAAGTAGAAATAGAAAGTATATCTAATGGTCAAAAGAGACAAAAGGGAGCTAACAAAAACCATTCTGAAGTGAATGTAACTAAAGCGGAACAAGTAAAAGTCCACTCCATCTTTCCTTTTTTATTTTCTGAATCAGTAAAAAAGTACAAAGCTGATTTTCAAAAATGGCAATCCGGAACTATAATTGATATAGCAAATGTGAGAGACTATTTATACCCTTTATTGGAAATAGCTGAGGAGGAAAACATCGCTCTTAACTCTCTTTTTGTAAATAATCCGGAAGATTATATTTACTATCATTCTATTTCAGTTGGAATTCTTAGTGGATTAATTGCTAAAAGAATGGGGGATAATAAAGGCCGCTATTATCAAACGGCTCTAGCAGGCTGCTTAGCAAATGCAGGTATGGCAAAGATTTCACCAAGAATCATTTCTAAACAAACAACTTTAACTAACAGTGAAAAGGCTGAGATTCAAGAACATCCAAATTATAGTTTGAAAATGGTGCAAAATAGTCCACTACTCAAATCAGAAACGAAATTAGCAATCTTTCAACATCATGAGAGACTTGATGGAAGCGGTTATCCAATGGGGGTAAAAGGGAAACAATATTACTCTATGTCTAGAATTATTACAGTAGCTGATGTATTTCATGCACTAGTATCTGATCGCCTTTATAAGAAGAAAATAGCACCTTTAAAGGCCCTAGAGATAATGAAAATAGATGAATTTGGTAAATTTGATTTAGAAGTGATAAACACTCTATTATCGATGATTGCCAATCTTTCAATAGGAACAAAGGTTAAGATATCAAACGGCTCTTTCGGAGAGGTGATCTTTATTAAACAAACTGCACCAATTAGACCGCTTATAAGGTTGAATGATGGAGAAATCATCGACCTTGAAAAGGAAAGAAATTTATATATAGAAGAGGTATACTAGTTTCGATATTACTATTGTATTTTCCTTATTCGTTTGATATAATAAATTTCGTTGGCTTTTTAATAAATATATAAAAGTATTTTAAAATAGTAATTGACATTACATGATGAAATATGCTATTATATAAAAGTCGCAAATAACAATTGATCTTTGAAAACTGAA
>NZ_NAZB01000031.1:0-72663 GCF_003055045.1 Heyndrickxia sporothermodurans | reverse complement strand
CTTATTACCACAAGTCTTTTTATCGACAGGCAGGAAAAAGCCATGAATACACAACGAATTCATGACTTACTAAATTTATGTTTTTCTAAAGACGTAATTGTGATTATATAATATTCGAAATAGAATGTCTAATTATTTTGTCTATTTTCGTAAACTGTGATTTTTTTGGAAGAAAGACATCCTATAAAATTATTTTCTTTTTTTATGTATACTTTTTCTTTTTGTGACGAAAATATAGGGTGTAGTTTTAATTTTATTTAAGGATATTTTTTCTATTCGCAAAAAATTCAATTTTAAACGAGAGTAGTGAATATCCGTACTCTGGAGGTATATAAATGGTAACAGGTAAAGTTAAGTGGTTCAATGCAGAAAAAGGCTTCGGGTTTATCGAAGTAGAAGGACAAGACGACGTCTTCGTACACTTTTCTGCCATTCAAGGTGAAGGATTTAAGACTCTTGAAGAAGGTCAAACCGTCACTTTCGAAATCGAGGAAGGCGCTCGCGGACCACAAGCAACAAATGTTCAAAAAGCATAATAAAAGGACTCCGGCCTGGAGTCCTTTTTAAGTTTGGTTTGTCTTTCTTGTGGGCTAATGGTTATTGATCACTGTTTTATGGTTATGAAGGGCTTGTTTCGTGGATTCGTGCACTTCGCTGGGGATCACTTTTTCTCATCTTCACGCATCTCTCAGTTTCGGGCATTTTGCTACGGCTACCTTCTTCTTATCTTACCGTATCTCTCGGTTTCGAGCATTTCGCTGGGGATCCCTTCTTCTTATCTTCCCGCATCTCTCGGTTTCGAGCATTTCGCTACGGCTACCTTCTTCTCATCTTCCCGCATCTCTCAGTTTCGGGCACTTCGCTACGGATCTCTTCTTCTCATCTTCCCGCATCTCTTAGTTCCGGGCACTACGCTAAGTTTATTACAGATTTAAATTCTCGCTTCTTGCGGGTTTCTACTATAATGTACGACAACTCTTAATTGAACGATTTGTTGCACACTATATAGTGGGTATTTTTACCATCAATAATCTGTTCATAATTATTGGAAAGTATTTTTTGAAGAGTTTTTTTGGGTATAATCTTACACCATTCTTGTATTGTACTTCTAGTAATCTTTTTCTCAGGGAAAAGGATCATATATTCATCGATACTTCGCAAAACAGCTGATGTCACAGATTCCTTGTAACCACATTGAGAGCAAACTAAAGATATTTTTCTAAAGGAGTTTATAAAAGAACGGCACTTCATACAAACAACCCCTTTTTTAAGACTATCAAAAGTGTATTTTGGTATTCGCTTATACGGAGACTTAGTAAGGTGAGCAGATAATAATTGTTCAATAAGTTGTGTATGATTTTTTGCTATCTTGGATGTTTTCTTAGAAAGATTATTCATAAACCGAGGAAGTTGGGTTGGGAAAATTATCTGTTGGTTTCGGGGAGCATGGTATAAATGAAACTCAGGGTTAATGAAAATTAAATACGATTCTATCGAATAATTGAAACCAAGGTTTTTAATAAATCGACGTAACAAGGATTCAGCCCGCGTCAGCTGCAAGAATGGGTTATTTATTTCCAATCCCTTTACTGAATACCAAGTATCATTTTCAATATAATAATCTCCCTCGTAATTTTTTACTTCGAAAAGATGAATGGTCTCAGAAAGGAGGGACAAACTATCAATTTGATAATAAGTGTTATTCCATTCAAAACGTAAATCATTAAGGATGTTCCAATCATTTGATAGTGTTATTAGCCATTCATCAAACTTTTGTTCACCTTCAAATCCTTTTGCCAGATTTGATAAATCATTCTTCTCTTTGACAGATAAATTCATTCGTTCATTTAAACTCTCTAAAACTTTCAATTCATCCGGTTTGCTTCGATGTTTAATAAAACTCATCACATCACCTAGCTTTCTTTTTATTTCATTTTACAAAATTCCCCCTATATTTACAATGTTCAACAAATAATATATTTTCCCTATTCTTTAGCAAAATATCAATTGAAAACAACTTGTAATAGAATTTGTACACCACTGAAACATAACTGTTACATTTCCATGTTAAGGTTTATTTAACATAAAAAAATAAAAGGGGAACACTATTTTGAAAAAATTTATTCTATCAATTAGTACAGTACTCTGTTTAAGTATCGGAATTTCAAGTGGCGCATTTGCAAGCTCAAATACATATACCGTTAAAAGCGGAGATTCATTATGGAAAATATCGCAAAAATATAAAGTATCCGTTAGTAATCTAAAAAAATGGAACCATCTTAAATCAGATAATATCTATCCAAAGCAAAAACTAGTAATCTCGCAAACAAAAAAAGCTGCAGCAAAAAAGAAAACAATTCAAAAAGTAAAAGCAAAAAAAGTAATTACAGTTTCAGCTACAGCATATACAGGAAGTTGTAAAGGATGCAGCGGGATCACTGCAACAGGAATCAATCTTAAAAAGAATCCTAAAATGAAAGTTATCTCCGTAGATCCGAAAGTTATCCCACTAGGCTCAAAAGTTTACGTAGAAGGTTACGGAAACGCAATTGCAGGAGATACAGGCGGCGCAATGAAAGGCAAAAAAATTGATGTGTTCATTCCATCAAAGAAAAAAGCCCTTCAATGGGGAAGAAAAAATGTAAAAGTTACAATCCTAAAATAAATGATTTAAAAACCAAGTGTGATCCACTTGGTTTTTTGTTTACTTGTTAACATGCAATTGAATTTGAAGAGAGAAAGTGCTTTATTTTATTTAAGGTAGTACGGAGGCATTAAACAAGAAAGGCAATGATATTTTTAGTATAATTGAAATTGTCAAAGTTTTTAATGCAAAGGAGGAAATTATGTCGCAACGCAAACTTGTTATAACCCAAAATCTTGATCAAGGTTTATATGGAAAAGTGAAAGAAACCGTTCCCGATTGGAATATTATAGCTGGGAAAGAATCTTCTGTTTGGAAAGATCATTTAAATGATGCTGAAATCATTGTAGGTTGGAAGAAAGAAGTAAAACCGTATGGAATCGATCGAGATTCAAAGCTGAAATGGTTGCAAAGCTGGAGTGCAGGGGTAGACAGTTTTCCGTTGGAAGAGTTAAACGCCAAAAACATTTTCTTAACAACTGCTAGCGGTGTCCATGCTTATCCAATTTCTGAAACAATATTCGCTTTAATGCTTGGGCTTACCCGAAAAATTCATACATATGTGAGAAATCAGCAATCAAAGACATGGCATCATGCCCACTTAAGCCTTGAAATGCACGGAAAAACAGTTGGAATTATTGGCGCTGGTGCGATAGGTAAGGAAACAGCAAAAATCGCAAAAGCGTTTGGTATGAAAGTGATTGGAATTCGCCATTCGGACATTTCAGAGGAATCCTTTGATGAGATGTATACAACAGACCATCTCAATTCAATTCTGCCGCAATGCGATTACGTCGTTGTTACAACACCACTAACAGATGGAACGTATCACCTATTCGGTAAAAAACAATTTCAGTTAATGAAAGAGTCAGCATTTTTTATCAATATTGGCCGGGGTGAGATTGTCGTGGAAGAGGACCTCGTTCACGCTCTTGAGACTGATTCCATCGCTGGTGCAGGTCTAGATGTATTTGAAAAAGAGCCCCTATCCGAACAAAGCCCTTTATGGAACTTAGAAAATGTAATCATTACTCCACATACTGCTGGTTCAACTGAACATTACGATGCTAGAGTGATTGAAGATATCTTTATTCCTAATTTGAAGCATTACCTACAAGAAGGGGTACCAAAAATTAATCTTGTAGACTTTAAAAAAGGATATTAAACGAAAATGACCTACTCAGTCCTCATGAGTAGGTCATTCATTTTGCCTATGTGCAGTTCAAGAAAGAAAACAGCAAGAATTCAATGTGTATTTGCTCGTTTGTTCAGTTCCTCACACTAAAACGCCGACAAAGAACTCTTGATATAAAGCTTCAACTGCCTTTCGTTCGTTTACTTCTTTGACCCCAAACATCATACTAACTTCAGATGATCCTTGGTTGATCATTTCAATATTAATGCCGGCATGTGCTAATGCTTTCGAGGCTCTTGCTGTCGTTCCTACGTTTTGCCGCATTCCTTCACCGACAATCATAATGAGAGCAAGACCGTGCTCCACTTTTACCTCATCTGCATGAAGCTCCTCTTTGATATAATTTATTATCTGCTTTTCAATCTCTGAATTCAATTGATTTTCACGTAATATAATCGATATATCATCTATACCGGACGGGGAATGCTCATAAGATAAACCGAAGCTTTCCAAAATTTGCAGAAGCTTTCGGCCAAACCCGACTTCGCGATTCATTAAATATTTACTAACATAGATGCTACAAAATCCTGTATCACTAGCAATTCCCACAACTGGACCGTTTCGCTGTTCTCGTTCATTCACAATCCTTGTTCCAGGCGCAAAAGGATTATTCGTATTTTTTACGTGGACGGGAATACCTGCACGATACGCGGGAATAAGTGCTTCCTCGTGAAAGACGGAAAAGCCGGCATAAGAAAGTTCTCGCATTTCCCGGTATGTAACTTCCCGAATTTCCTTAGGTTGGTTTATAATTGATGGATTGACGGAATAAACAGCATCGACATCTGTGAAGTTTTCATACACGGATGCGCCTACCCCATTTGCTAAAATCGAACCCGTAATATCTGAACCACTTCGCGAAAAGGTTAAAATCTCCCCTTGTTCGTTATATCCAAAAAAACCAGGAAAAATTAAAATGCCTGAATGACTTGATAGATCAGCTAATCGATGATAACTTTCCGGTAATACTTGAGCATTCCCCGGCTCATTGCTGACAAGTAATCCTGCATCTTTCGGATTGATATAGTGGGCTTCAATTCCACGAAGTTGAAAATAGTTAGCGATTAATTTTGCGTTTGTATCTTCCCCGCTTGCTTTTAAAGCTTCTAAAAACATAACAGAATCGCTTTTATCTTTCTGTAAAACTTGAAGAAAAGAGTTTCTGATCTCCGCAGTAAACGATTCATGAAGTCCTAATTCATTCGCAATGAGTATGTATCGTTGAATAACTTCGTTTAGAATTTCTGTTTCCGAATCATGTTCTAATATTTTTTTTCCGCAAGCAATTAATAAATCTGTTATTTTCTCATCTGATGGATGCCTTTTTCCCGGAGCAGAAACAACGACAATTTTCCTTTCCGGATCAGACAAAACAATATCAACTACCTTTTTAACCTGTTCACCTGTAGATAACGAGGAACCGCCAAACTTTACAACTTTCATACACACATCTCCCGTTGTAGAAAATTTTCAGATAAAATTTAGTTTTTATTATCTCTCTTTATCAAGAAATAATCAAGACATTTTCTACAAGTGGTGAACAATTGTCTTTTCTAGGTAAACTATTATAAAAAAAAACGCTAGTAATCTAGCGTTTTATACAACTGGATAGCTTTCTTTACTTGCATCAATGATCCACTCATATTGACGTAATTTAACTTCAAATAGTGATAGGGGATCGCGGAATTTTTCAGGGCTTGCTTTCATTCTATTTAATGTTTTCACATTATTTTGGCGTGTAGCTTCGGTTTTCTTAACAGTTTCTTCAAGCTCAAGTAAAGGATTTTTAAAGAACATGGCAATATCTCTTTCGATGGAAGTTTCAAATAGTTCAAATTGCATAAGAAACTTGTTTGTAATCGTATTTACTACTTCCTGATAATCCTCGTTTTCGATAAACTTTTTATATTTATTATAAAGAATTGTTTTGTTTTGCTGCAGTGCCCCAAATAATTTTCCGGCACTTTTTAATATAACTTGGGACGGTGTATGCCTTAGTAAAATATTTACCTTATCGATTCGGATACCGTTTTTCATTCTTTCCGCATCCCGTCTCCAATCATCAAGTACTTTCTCATCCGCAAATAGCTTTAATCTTTCCTCACCATATAATGAGTTAAAGCCCTCACGCATTTCATCTAGGAACGTCTTACACTGATAAAATTCTTCACCTGCATAGGAAATCCATTGTTGAATCGAAGAATAAAAGTTTGGTAGGACCTGCTTTTCTACATGTAATTGAATCCGATTATTCATCTCTTCATTCAATTCAATATGGATTTTTCTAAAGTCACTATTTTCTTTAATTAATTCGGAACTCCCCTTCAATAATGCAGGGATAGAATGCTTTAGCTCTTCTTTGATCTCATTTTTTATTGTTTGATAGGATTGTGTGATGTTTTCTACTTTTTCTTTTTCCATATCTTGTAGTTGATGAATCGCTCCACCTAATTTAGTAGCCATTTCTTCTTCCCATTTAATCGATTCATCCAAATCATTTTCCATTTTTTTACGTTGTTCTAAAATGTTTGACATTAACGCCCGTATAAAAGATAACATATTCGCTGTACGTACTTCTTCCACATTGATTGATTGGGTGATCGATTTTATAAAGGTCGTTAAATCTGCCGTATCTGTAGATGTTAAGACTAGGGCATACGGGAATTTTGAACGGATTTCTTCTACAAGAATAGTTATTTCTTGTTCACTGTATATCTTTTCCACATCATTTATTACAAAATGTAATGGGGTATACGGCATTTGCTCGCTTAAATTAAATAAGTAGTCCCCATCATATTCACTCGGATTAATCACTGCCAGAATAGCATCCGGTAAATAAATATGTTTCTTACCATTGCCCGGCATATATGACAATGTCACAGCACAATTGTTTAAAAGATCAGATGGCAACTTAAAATCAATGATTGTTTCATCATGCATCGAAATTTTATGAAATTCCTCTAAATTGTCAATTTTACTTACGCCAGTATTTGTGATTTCGGAGATGTCAATTGTATCTGCATCATCATACATAATGAATGAAGCAGATGGTGTTCCGAGACCATGGCCTCCAAGTGCTGTATTGATAAAATCAGCTTTTCCATTTTCCGTATTACCGGCAACTAACACATGATGAACGCGAAGATCGAGAAGTTTGCGGACCATCCAATGTAATGAATAACTAATTTGCACCTCTTGCGTTTCCGCCCATTTTAGTATAGTTTCAAATAAATGTACACTTTCCTCTAGAACATCCGTCTCATTTTTTGCATGTACAATAATATTTTCAGCTTCTTGAATGATCGACTGATTGATGCTTGATGGAAAGATTTCTCCCCACGATAGCACAGCCGCTGAAGCAGCTAACGCATGTGTAGAATCAGCGATTTTTAGCCAATTTTCAAGATGCTCTGGAATCATTAATGACAATTCTTTTAATAGAAGCTGCCCATTTAATAGCTCCGAATATGTTTCTGCAAATAAAGCAGATAATTCATGCCAATTTCCGTTTCGGCGATCCTCAATATTTATGAGGATATGATTAATCTCTTTTATCCAAGTTAGATAAACATCCCTTGTTTCATTTCGATAACTTTTCCATAGAGAGGAAACAAATGTTTCAAACAATCTTTGGTTTACTATATACAACGAAACTAATACTTTACTAAAATAGTTTGGTGCAAATCGGTTCGTTTTTCCTTCTTCACTATAAGCAATTAACACTTCAAACCATTTTGGCGAATCTGTTCGTATTGCTTCGTTCACAGCTAGTTCTATTGCATTAGCCCAATCCTCTTGATCTTCAAAATATTCGCGTGCTATGTCTGTTAGGTCTTTGTAGTCAGGATTATAGGCGACAGCTTCCTTAATTGTTTCAACCGCTTTTTCCATGTTTCCTTGCACAGTATAAATTGAGAAAAGCTTAATCGATATTTCCGTCGTTAATATAGGGGAGTCAGAAACGATTGAACGGTATATTTCTTCGGCAGTGGGGTATAAGCCCAATTCGAAATAAGCGTCTGCCATATTTTTTTTCGCCCATGGCTCTAATTCATTTTCGATATTTTCCCATTTAAAAATAGCAGATTCGAAGTCTTTGTTATGAAAATATACTTCTCCTTGTGCGAAACGAATATATGATAGTTCCGCCAACTCATTCTGCTGTTCTGCTAAGTATGCTTCACCAAGAACCCGAATAGGATGTTCGAATTCATCCTCTTTCATAAATGTATTTTTATAATAAAGCTTATCAATTAATAACTCTTCAAAAGTCATGTTATATCCTCCGATAATACATATTTACATAACCAATTAATGCGACAGAATATGTAATTATGCTTCCCTTTTGTTACAGTATTAAAACTTTTCCTTTAAGCAGTAAAACCTCTATTTTAATAGTTTAACAAATGTATATTTGCAATAAATTTCATTTTACTTTCATTTTTGATACAGACACAAGGGACATAAGTAACACTTTTAATATAGCTGAATATTTGTACTACATAGTTTTATAAAGTTTTGACTGAGATATCGGAAATACGGGTGATGCAAGGAGAATCGATGTTGACTTATCGTAGGGAAAAGTGATGAAGTTTTCTAGTCGATAGTACTGGAGCTGGACATTGCAGGATATTTTGTAAGACTGATGACATAAAAAGTTTTCTTTTAAAAAGCCCCTTTTTTTCAAAAGGGGCCTTGGAATCTTTATTTAACTCTAGGAAAGCCAAAACCTGATGCGTAATCATCACCAACTGAAGCACCTATGCCTCCTTTTATGTCATATGCTTTTGCACGTTTTTGTAACTCTGCACGTAATTGCGTATTACTAAGGCTTTTGTTAGCTGACCAAATTTTAGCTGCTAATCCAGATATATGAGGTGTTGCCATGGATGTTCCACTAATTGTATTGTATCTTCCGTTAATCCATGTTGATTCGATACTTGCACCTGGGGCTGAGACTTCAATATCCCTTTCTTGAATAATATAATCACCTGCTGTTGCAGGGTTTCCTCGTGAAGAAAAGTCGGCTACTCGATACGTTCCATTTGATTGAACATTTTCAAGAGCAGCTACAGCGACTGCATTCACTAATGCACCGGGGTAGCCTATTGTATTGCTTCCAGAACCACTATTACCAGCTGCCGCAATGACTAATACACCTTTCCCGTATGCATAATCAACTGCACTGGCTATTAGACTATCTTTTCCACTCGACCCTAACGACATTGATATAATAACCTTTGCCCCAGTTCGAGTTTTCTCATCTGCTGCATGTCTGATGGCTGCTGCTATATCATCCGAATACCCGGACCCGTTTGTTCCGAGCACCTTATATGCCCAGAGCTCTGCTTCTGGTGCAACTCCGAATACACCTAATTTATCTGAACCACCATTTGCCAAGACCGTACCTGCCACATGTGTACCATGACCATTCCGATCTGTACACGTACCATTGACATACGTACTGCTTTGGGTAAAATCCTTACATTGCTCAACATTTTGTGATAAATCAACATGTGTTTTTTCAACACCCGTATCGAGGACTGCTACTTTTATTCCATCCCCACCGGATGGGGATGTAAGATTATTATCATTATAAATAGCCTTTATTCCCCATGGAACTTGCTTACTTGGAACAGCGGTCGCTTTGATTGGTGCCTTGGATTGAATTTCTACCTTTTCTACTTTTTCAACAGTAATATTTTTGTTTTTCTTAAGGGCTTCATATTGCTTGGCATTTACAGTAGTTGTAAACCCTTCCTTACCAAAATTGCGATGGACATCGTAAGTATTTTGCAGCTTAACTTTCTCTGTACTAGCTCCTTGAATTAAGACACGGTAAGAATCTTGAACCCCATTCTCTTTAACATCTGTTGTTTTCGCAGATGCTCCGCCTGAAAACATAGATAGGCCCATCGCTAAACTCAGTATTGCCGATCCTAACATTCTCCTTTTCTTCATTCTACTACTCCTCTCATAATTTAATTTTTTACCATGCAAATCAGGATGTAAAATCAGTTTAATAGATTCAGAAAATTTAAACAATAGTCTTAAATAATCATAATTAATTCGTAAATCGAAGCGAAAATCTCTCTTTTCCACCTATACCTACAGACTTTTGGAATTATCATTTTTTATAAATTAATCGTCCTTATTTGTAATGTAATAAAAATGAAAAACTAAAGATTACTAACGCACTAGGAAAAACATCTTATTAAATAACCAAACAGGTTGATAGTTTGTTTAACAATGGATGAGGATCATTAAAAATAAGAAACTATTGATTAATAGGAACGAATTAGTGGTAAATCATCTTAAAGGAGCTTTTTAGAAGTAATGGTTTTCATAAAAAACTTAAGGAGATGAAAAAATGGAGTCAAATAGCAGAACATATTATATCGATATAACCAATGGTGAAATTTTAGACACTCCGATTGAAACGAATCAACAATTTAAAATTATTGCTAACCACAAAGAACTTACGCAGCTTAAAGAACTTTTCAAAAAGTTATATGCTGCTGATTTAGAAACGTATGCACGAGCCCATATTCCGTTTCTTGAATACCATCATGATTCCGAAAATCATAAATATGATCAAATTCTTACTGAAGTCTATCAAATGATCTATCAATTAGGGAATGAGGAAGCACGTCAATATATTATTAAAAATGGAATATTGAATGATGACGATCCACATCTTGACCAATCAAAGGGATTAGAGAACTTTAAGTAAAGGGGATTAATTCCTTCCCCTTTACTTCATGTTACATCCTATCTATCTTCTACTTTCGTTTATTTGTTATAAAGTACTAGTCCTCATCCTTAATATCCGGGTCTTCTGGAATCGGTTCTGAATTCCAATCTTCTACTAACTTCTTGTACTTTTCCATTTGTTCTAAATGCGTTTTAAATTGATCCTTATAAATTAAGTATTGCTCCCCATCATGAACAAAGCGAATTTTACCTTGCAAAATGAGTTTTTCGATTGCAGCTTCTGACATGGATAAGTAATCTGCAGTTTCCTTTAAAGTTAAGTACATTCTTATTAAACTCCTTCAACATTTTTAAATTGATTAAAGAACATATTATAATACACCCCTCGTTTTCCAATTAATTCATCATGACTTCCTTTTTCAACAATTTCACCGTGGTCGATGACCATAATCGTATCAGCTTCACGAACTGTATTCAATCGATGGGCGATGATAAAACTTGTTCTTCCATTCATTACTTTTAATAATGCATCTTGAATGTGAAGTTCAGTTCTCGTATCGATACTGCTTGTTGCTTCGTCCAAAATGAGGAGTGCGGGTCTTGCTAACATCACACGGGCAATAGCTAGTAATTGTCTTTCTCCTTGACTTAAATTTCCACCGTTTTCAGAAAGCATCGTTTCATATTGATTCGGCAGTTTTTTAATAAAGAGATCAGCATTCGCCATTCTCGCCGCTGCTATCACTTCTTCATCTGTTGCGTCCGGTTTTCCATATTTAATGTTCTCTTTAATCGTGCCCGAGAATAAATACGTATCCTGCAATACGATTCCAAAACATTTCCGCAAACTATCTCGCGTATATTCCCTTATGTCTTTCCCATCAAGATAAATATGCCCTTCTGTTACATCATAAAAGCGTGTTAACAGGTTGACAATCGTCGTTTTCCCCGCTCCTGTTGGACCGACAAGCGCCGTACTGCTGCCAATCTCTGCTTCAAAGCTAATATTTTTTAAAATTGGAACATCGGGACGGTACCCAAACGATACATTTTCAAAATGGACATTCCCTTTCGGATTGGTTAGTGTGATTGCTTCTGCTTGGTCTTCGATTTCCTCTTTTTCGTCTAAAATCTCGAATACACGCTCCGCACCTGCTACACCAGATTGAAGAACATTAAATATATTCGCTAAGTCGTTCAATGGTCTTCCAAATTGTCGAGAGTAAGTGAGAAAACTAGCAATGACACCAATGGTGATTAAGCTTTTCACAGCAAGAAGTCCACCAACAATCGCAACAACAGCAAAACCTAAGTTACTAATTACATTCATAAGCGGCATTAAAAATCCCGACCATATTTGAGCTTTTAACCCGACTTGTTTTAATTTCGTGTTTACTTCTTCAAATTCTTCAATTGCTTTATCCTCATGGTTAAATGCTTTCACTACTTGAATCCCGGAGATCGTTTCTTCAATATGACCATTCAATTTTCCAAGTTGAATTTGTTGGTTTTTAAACAAAATTCGTGTTTTCTTAGCAATTGTCTTGGTAAGCAAGAAAACAAGAGGGACAGTAATTAAAGTTGCTAAAGTAAGAATAGGACTTAGAATGAGCATCATTATTAATGAGCCAAGAAGCACGATTCCACCAGACATTAGCTGTGTCGTTGATTGCGAAATCGTATTACTTACATTATCAATGTCATTTGAAAGCCGGCTCATCAGTTCGCCATGTGTACGCGTATCGAAAAAAGATACAGGAAGCTTTTGCAGCTTTTTAAATAATGAACTTCGAAGACGTTTGACGATCCGTTGAGAAACACCGGCCATTAACCAACTTTGTAAAAAAGTTAAAAATGCATCGGTAATATAGGCAAATAAAAGAACAAGAACCAATACTTCGAGCAAATTAAAATCCACTTTTCCGCCAATCGTCATGGCATCAATCGATTTTCCGATAAGATACGGTGCAGACAAAGTAATGACCGAATCGATTAGTATGAATAAGAAAATGATGGATAAAATTTTTCGCTCGTTTCCAAAGTAATGCCAAAGTCTTTTTAGTGTGCCTTTAAAATTTTTCGGTTTTACAACAGGTCCGCCTCTTCCGCCATGACCTCTCATGCCACCTCCTGGTCGAGGAATAGAATGGGATTGCTGTACAGTATTTTCTTTTCTCGCGGACATCCTATTCCACCTCTTTCCCAATTTGTGACTTGTATATCTCTTGATACACCTTACAATCATTTAGTAATTGTTCATGTGTTCCAATGCCCGCCATTTCTCCATCTTCTAAAACGATAATTTTATCGGCGTCCATAATTGAAGTAATTCTTTGGGCGATGATCAAACAAGTTAACCCGCTCGCATACTTTTTCAGGGACTCCTTTAATTTCGATTCTGTCACCATATCAAGTGCGCTTGTACTATCATCAAGAATAAGAATTTCCGGTTGCTTCACTAACGCACGAGCGATAGACAGCCGTTGCTTTTGCCCGCCTGAAAAATTAACCCCGCCTTGTCCTAATTTTGTTTCATACTTTTCCGGAGATTCCATCACAAAGTCATGTGCTTGGGCCATTTTCGCGGCTCGTTCGATTTCCTCCATCGTGGCATCTTCTTTTCCCCATCGAATATTTTCTATGACGGATCCTGTGAATAAGGTCGTTTTTTGAGGAACAATCGAAATTTTTTCTCTTAATGATTTTGGATTCAATTGTTTAATATCTTCGCCATTTACTTTAATCGTTCCAAATGTGACATCATAAAAACGTGGAATTAATCCAATCAGACTAGATTTCCCTGAACCTGTTGAACCAATAATTCCTATTGTTTCACCAGGTAAGCATGTAAAGGTGAGATTTTTTAAAATTGGTTCCCCCTCCACCCCATCATAGGAAAAGGCCACATTTTCGAAGTCAATTCGACCTTTTGAATGAAAGACTTGTCCCTCTTTACTCCAAGCCATATCATTTTTTTCATCAAATACTTCGCCAATTCTTGCCGCTGACGCTTTTGCTCGAACAAACATATTAAAGACCATCGAAATCATCATCAATGAAAAGAGAATCTGTGTCATATAATTCGTAAACGCGATAACCGTCCCGGCTTGTAAACTGCCATTATCGACTCGGATTCCACCAATCCACAATACGGCAACAATACCAAGATTCACAACAAGCATAATAAGCGGACTAAAGATTGCCATAATGCGAATTGCAGATGTTGATTTCTCTTGGAATTCATTATTCGCTTTACTAAATTTACTCACTTCAAAGTCAAACCGGTTAAATGCTTTGACGACCCGCACACCCGACAAATACTCTCTCATTATGCCGTTCACTTTATCCAAAGCTTTTTGCACTTTTACGAAAAAGGGAAAGCTTATTTTCATATTTAAAATAATGATCAGAGCGACCATCGGTACAATGACGGCTAGAACGACTGATAAATGAATATTTAAGTGGGTCGCCATAATGAGGCCCCCAATACATAAAAGGGGTGCCTTTACGAAGATTCGCATTAATCCATTCACGAATACTTGGACTTGTGTCACATCGTTTGTTAAGCGGGTAACGAGTGATGCGCGATCAAATTTATCGATACTTTTAAATGAAAGAGTTTGGATTTTCCGAAAAAGATCCGAACGTAGTTCTGAACCAAAATTTTGCGATACAATACCCGAAATAACATTACGTGTCGATGCAGCTAATGCCCCAAATGCCGTAACTAATAGCATGATTCCACCATATTTAAACACATAGTCTAAATCTTTATTCGCTACACCATTATCGATAATCTTTGACATAATTGTCGGCTGCAGAAGGTCACTTACTGCTTCAATTGTAAGAAAGAGTACAGCTACACTAAAGGGCAACCAATACTTTTTTATGTATTTACTCAAAAATTTCATCTATGTTCATCCTTGTATCCGATTTTTATATATTAAAAGATACCCCTTTCCTATTAATTAGTCACTAGTTTTCAATGAGAAAGAACTGCTCAAATTAGGCAGTTCATCCTATTCTGCTCTATTAAATGATAGATGCGCAGTTTATTGAAATCTTTTATTCCCCGCTTGTCGTTTTATGTTTTGATTTAAAGGGATTCTTGGATTTTTCCTAAAGCCTATTTCACCTTGTAATTTTTACCTTCCCCTTTTACGTATTCATACTTTTATTTTATAATAGTGAGAAATAAAATGGTTGTAAATCAAAACATTTGAAGGGTGGTGTTCTTATGGCAATGACGTTTTGTTTGCCAGAATCCGCAGCGTCTCATGCAAAGCCTAGTATTAGAAAGGCGATCCTTTGCATGAGGTGGACATAACATTTATTGATTCGCCTATCTACACTTTCTAATATTTTTGGCTTTGCACCTTACTTTTAATTATCGAAAAAGATAAGGGGCTGACCAAAAATGAAATATGTGAAAGCAAATACAGTTTTACCTGAAAGCTTGCTAGCAGAAATTCAAAAGTATGTTCAAGGTGAAACGATTTATATACCGAAGCCGGCTGCATCCTACCGAAAATGGGGAACGCAATCTGGTGGAAGAAAATTCATTGATGAAAGAAATAGTGAGATTAAAACCGCCTTTAAAAACGGCAGATCCATCCATCAATTAGCAGATGACTATTTTCTTTCCGTTGAAACGATCAAAAAAATTGTTTATTCAAGAAAAGCGGAAGCGCCTTGCTCATCGACGTAAAAACTGGAGGGACTTTGACTGAGATAAAGGAAACACGGTGAGCCTGCAAGGCGAATCGATGTTGACTTATCGTAGGGAAAAGTCCTGAAGTTTTCTAGTCGATAGGCGCTGAAGCTAGACAAATAGAAAAGCGCACTGATTTAAGTCAGTGCTTTTTTATGTAGAGTTTGTTTATTAAACATTTAATACCTATCAAAAGCAAGTTTTTTCCTTTAAAGTGAATTGTGTGGTTTTTAATTTCACCTATAGGAGGGAAAAAAAGTGGAACCCTTTATTCGAAATGATCAATTTAACTTTATTAAAGATCAAGCCCTAGTTCTAGCGAATAGTCACGCGTCTGTTAATGATAAAGCTGTCCTAAGTGCAATAAAATCTTTATCCGAGGAAAAAGTAATGAATTTGTTTACGAATATAAATGAAGAACAAAAACAGTTACTCGCTCCCATTTCTGCTATTAAGGACAAAACAAATGTAGAAGACTTTTTATCTCAATTAAAACCCTTCGTTATTCCCTTTAAAAAAGTTACAGAACAATCATTAAAAAAATTGTTTCCTAAAGTAAAAAAATTAAAGGCGCCTTTTTTAGAAAGCGTGGATTTTCGAGAAATTTCGTATTTGGGATGGATTGATAAAGGATCGAATAAAAAGTTTATCGTAGCCGAAAAAAATGATAAGTTAATTGGTTTACAAGGATCGTATACAATTTTAAACAAAAAAAATGTCTGCGCGCTATGCGGCCGGCACGAAGAAGTTGGGTTGTTCTTATCAGAAACAAAAGGAGCAGTGAGAGATACCTTTTTTAAACGAGGGAACTATATTTGTCAAGACAGCACAAAATGTAATCAAAACTTACTTTCGCTAGATAAATTGAATGAATTTATTGAGCGTATCGGAAAATAAACAAGACATCGTTCACAATCTCTTGAACGATGTCTTGTTTTTGTTTATGAATCCTTTTGATTCGGGAAGATCACATTGCATTTGCTTGGTTCAAGTGCTCGTATCCTCTGCTTGCGGGTAGTTCATTTCGTATTTGCTTTGCTCAAGTGCTCGCATCCTCCGTTCACATCACATTTGCTTGGCTCATTTGCTCGCTTTGGCGACCAAGTTGGGCTGGTTGCTTCGATCTTGGGCTTCATTCCGGCGCTTTGGCGACCAAGTTGGGCCGGTTGCTCCCGTCTTGGGCTTCATTCCGGCGCTTTGACGACCAAGTTAGACTTTTTGCTTCGGTCTTGGGCTTCATTCCGGCGCTTTGACGACCAAGTTGGACTTTTTGCTCCGGTCTTGGGCTTCATTCCCTTGATTTCGGGAAGCTTTGGCCGTATTCTCATTCCCCAAGTGCATGATTTCTACTCAGCTGATATACAGTTATTAAAGCTCATTATAAATCCACCTTATAATCGTTTCATAATATAAGTTTTCATGCGGGACAAAATCTTCTTTACAAGCCAATCGGTTAATCTCAACCTTTTTTCCATCTTTATCAATCAAAAATCCTTTTATACTGACATGCTCATTTCGCCCTAACCAAAATTCATAAAAGGCATCCATTTCAATTTTTACCATGCCAGTAACTTCTTCTTTCTGTAATACAAAATCATCCAGTGTATGGTTGCTTTTATACAAAAATACATGGGCAATTTCTTTATCAATCAGCTCTTCACGCGTTACACAATAATCAAATATTCCTAATGAAATAAGATCTTTAAATCTAACATCGATTCCGATTTCTTCTTTAATTTCCCTAATGCCATCCTGTACAGTTTCGGAGGCTAATAAATGGCCGGCTGAAGTAATATCAAGAAGATTTGGATAATCCTTTTTTTGCCCGCTTCTTATTTGAAGGAGAATATACTCCTTTTCCTCTTCTTTGCTAACAAACCAGCATTGAAAGGTTTCATGCCAGAATCCCTTTTTATGGACTTCTTCACGGGAAGCCACACCGATTGGATTTCTCTTATCATCAAATATTTTTAGCAATTCTGATTCCATTTTCCCCCGCCTCTTTCAATATAATAGGGATTTCCGATAGATCATTGATGATATAATCCGCCTCTACCTTTCCCCAATACTCATCCTTTTTCCAAATCCCTTTCATCCCAGCATTTTCTGCCGCTTTCACATCATTATCCGGGTGGTCACCAACAAATAGACTCTCACTTGCCGACACATTTAACTTTCTTAGTGCCTTTTCAAAAATTTGAGGTTCCGGCTTTTTACAGCCTTCCCATTCGGAGATTAAAATGGCATCAAAATAGTTTTCAATTCCCAAAGCGGCAACATTATCCATTTGGAATTGACCTTTCCCATTGGTGATCATACCTAACTTCATGTTATTATCTTTTAACATTTCAAGCATTACAATTAGATTAGGATATAGTACACAACTATTTTTAAATTGGGTTATATAATCTTCCAACAGTTGTTCCGGCGTTATTGTATGTATGTTATATTCATTTACAAGTTGTTCATATACTTTATCTTTCCATACATAACCTCTGCAATCTAATTCTATCTATGGGAAATGTTTTGACAGCCAGACCATTCATCAAAGATCAGGAGACCATTTCATTGGAACAATATCTACAAAAAAGCGAGCTGTATTTTGAAATTAAAGGTACACCCGAATCCTCAAAATAATCTTATTTTCGAGGAATACGAGCATTCTTATCCTTTATACTTAAACACGAAAACATAAAGCCATTTTGACATTGATTTACGGAAGTGGTTTACGCGTAGATGAGGTAGCCCGATTAAAAATTAGCGACATTTCCAACACAACTAAGGCACAACTAGCGAAAAACCACTAGTTGTGCCTCTTTATGTGCAAAACTTCCGATTGCCCCCTGAAAGAACCGTACCCGCGTATTCGTTTCACCCACATTTCACACCTTTATGTTAACTTTAAATATTTTCAGGTTGACATATATTATGTTTTTATTGCAAACTATTATTCAAGTAAGCCAGAGGTTATTTTTTAAAATTTAGTAGAAGGGGAATGGGATATGAATAAATGGAAGATTTTAGCAAAGAAAGCTCTACTCGGGGAAGAGATTTCCAATGATGAGGCGCTTTCGATTTTAGAGTGTAGGGATGATGAAATATTACAGTTGCTGGATGCGGCCTTTCAGATTAGGCAGCATTATTTTGGGAAGAAAGTAAAGCTTAATATGATTATGAATGCGAAGTCTGGATTATGTCCTGAAAACTGCGGTTACTGTTCTCAGTCTTCCATTTCAACTGCACCTATTGAATCGTATCGTATGGTAAATAAAGAAACGATTTTACAAGGAGCCAAGCGCGCTTCTGAACTGAATATCGGTACATATTGTATTGTCGCAAGCGGGCGGGGTCCTTCGAATAGAGATGTAAATGTGGTGGTTGAAGCTGTTGAAGAAATAAAGGAACAATACGGCCTAAAAGTTTGTGCGTGTTTGGGATTATTAAAGCCTGAGCAGGCGAAACGATTAAAAGCTGCAGGTGTGGACCGATATAATCACAATATTAATACATCACAAAATCATCATTCAGCTATTACAACATCTCACACATATGAGGACCGTGTTTCAACTGTGGAACTAGTAAAGGAAGCAGGCTTGTCCCCTTGTTCCGGTGTAATTGTTGGAATGAAGGAAACGAAGCAAGATGTTGTTAATATGGCGAATAGCCTCAAGGCATTAGATGCTGATTCAATACCCGTCAACTTTCTACACGCAATTGATGGAACCCCTTTAGAAGGGACAAATGAATTGACGCCAATGTATTGCTTAAAAGTTCTTGCCCTATTCCGTTTTATCAATCCTGCTAAGGAAATTCGCATTTCTGGAGGACGAGAAGTTAATCTTCGTTCCCTTCAGCCGTTGGGATTATATGCTGCAAATTCAATTTTTGTAGGAGATTATTTAACTACTGCAGGCCAGGAGAAGAATGAGGATATTAAAATGCTCGAAGATCTAGGCTTCGTAATCGAAACGGTGGAAGAGATGAAAGCAAGCTTGGCAATGGATAAAAATCAGTAAAATTTTCTATTCATTAATTAATTTGCTTTGTTAAAGGATATTATTAATTTTTTATGACTCGATTGATTGGAACGGAAGGCACGAAGACTCCCGCGGGAAGTAAAGGGCCGAGGAGATCAAAAAGTGGAGGCCGCCGCCTATCGACGTACAAAACTAGGGCAGCGGCATCGGACTCGCGGTACTATTTGAGAGGGGAAGTTAGGGATAAACTGGGAAGCTTAGGGACGGTCCTTTCCCCTTGTCCTATAAAAAGTTAGTCGACTATTTTCCTCGCAGGTGAATCTTTTTTTAATCTAAAATTATATTTGTTCGCATTTACATATTTCGGATCTAAGTAACTGGATTTCACATCACTTTTTGAGACCTTTTTGAATTTAGGAAACGACGTGTATTCTTCGTCTTTCCATACCCAAATACCGGACTTGCCCTTTTCTTTGTGAAATACATTTTTAATCAGTTTATTTTTTTGATTGGTTGTAAAATAGTTGGCGATAAATAAGCGAGATGGTCCGGCTGTCAAAATGTTTTTTTCTATCACATTGTTTTTTATATCATGCTGTAATAAAAGCTGACCTCCATCCAGCCCCTTCGTATCATTCCGATAAATGATATTTTGAGAGATCGTCGAATTTATCGTACCTCCCCTTTTTTCATCATATCCGCCAATCGAAATCCCGGTGTAAAAGTTGTTATAAATAATATTGTTTTTAATGTTTATATGTTCTGCATATTTTTTAGCGTGTTCGGAGGTTGCTTCGATACCGATATCGTTTTTATAAATAGTATTTCTTTCAATGTTTATATTTTTTCCACCATCGACGTAAATTCCGCCAGCAGAATAATCTTTTCCATAAGCGGGATTGCCGTAAGAGGATATTTCATATACTTTATTATTTTTTACTATCCCATTACGTACATAGTCAGCTTTTTTATTAGCAGAGGTTCCTTCATAGCCAATTAGATCTATTCCGATATTATCATTTCGGCGGATGAGGTTATTTTCTACTTTAAAGCCATTAATATTTCCATTAAGCACAAGAGATTCACTCGAACCGAGTTTTAATTCTTCCACAGTATTTTTCGAAATCGTTATGTCCTTCATTGGGCCGGTACCATATATTGCAATTCCATGAGCATTTCCATCTTTTGCACGTGTCTCAATCCGCCGTACATGATTATTTTCTAATTTAATATGGCTGCTTGATCCTGTTACATAAATCCCCATTACTGTTTCATCTGTTAATTTAGTTGTCAAATCCTGTATCGTGATTCCACTAATAGTTAGATAGTTTTTATTCTTAATATCGACAAGTGATGTATCGCCTTCAACATTCTTTATTTTTTTCCCACTAAGAACAACCTTTTCATTATTATAGGATTTAAAAATTATTGGTTTTGACTTTGTGCCGCTATGCTTAACAATAAGCTTTTCATAATAGGTTCCTTTACGGATATAAACGGTCGTTCCAGCCATCGCTTCAGAAGCTGCCTTTTTTAATGTACGAAACGGCTTTGATTTTGTACCATTATTTTGATCATTTCCATTTAAAGCCACATATATGTTCTTATCCTGTTTTGCATTCGTATTATTGAAAGCACAACCAATCAAGATAGCAACTGCAAACAGAAGGAGAAAAGCTAATTTTTTCATTTCATCGTTCCTTGTTAAAAATTTTGTGAATTTCATATTTAATAGTATCGGTATCTTGCTAGATTATAAAGAAATTTGCAATGAATAAGATAAGTAAATATTTGATTGCTTTCTTTAGAATTATTAGTTCTGCAAAAGATAGATTAAGAATCCAACATATTTAGGCTGTTATCGTTGAGGAATTTTCATAGGAAATATTCATTATTATCTTGTAGCTATATTGAATACGGAATTAAGGATCAGGTTGAGACCGCTGAAAAAACGCACCCCAAAAAATAGGTATCAATGTTAAAAGAAAAAAAAAATCACCTCAATTTGGGATAATAGAATTACTAAAACTATTTACCAAATGAGGTTCTTACTTAATTGCACTTTTTCGGTTTTTGAAGTGGTCAAACTAGGGATGGAATAATTCATAGCTAGATATAGTTTAACTTAAGCACAGATACTTTTTTAATTTACTTAACATTAATGTTAGTTAGAATATATCGGGTTCTCCATACTCTTTTTAGCATTAATTACTCGCTCTTCAATTTCTTTTAAAGCACCCTTATAATTTTCTTCCCCTGCTATTTTTTTTATTGTTTTTTTATTTTCCTTTGAAATTACGAAATTATCAACTACAATTATTTTTCCATCATTAAGAATATTGCCATTGTCATCTATCGAAATACTCACATTATAATCAGCATCTTCCTTAAAGCTAGGGTTGAGTTTCTTTGGAACAAAGGATGAAGCTTTACCATCATCTTGCTTAATGTAAACAATGTAGTACTTATTTTTATGGACAGTATCCGAATTTAAAATTGTGTTTTTTTCTCGTTGTGAACTCTCTTCTTTTAATGATGTATTTGTTATTTCATTTGTACCTTCTTTATTGCTTAAAAAGAAAGAAGAAATGTAAATTCCAAAAGAAAAAAAGAGTATTACAATTGTCAGGCTAATCATTACCTTTTTGGTTTGAGTCAATTTTTATTACCCCCTTTTTTAACATCACTTTTCAATTAGAATCTGTTTGGTAATATTATATTCTTTAATACTAATAAAACTGCTAATTAATAATACATCAAAACATGCAAGCCCTAGGGTTACTTTAGTAAGTAATAAAGTCCCACTAGTAATAAAAAAGCAAACCATAAAGGAGATATTCCAAAATACTAATATTACAAGGTAAACTAGGTTATGTTTTTCAAAAAAGTTATAACCAAAAATCCATTGTAAAGCCAGTGATTGTTTGTTTATTTCTAGATAATACACCGAAGAAAAGAATAGTAAAACAGTTGCTAAGATTAAGTATAGGATACAGTATATTGTTGTTAATTCGAGTACCTCTCTATCATTTGCTATCTTTAATTCTACCATTGAATAAGCAACTGAAATAGGTTGCCATATTTCATTTAAAGAGTATTTTTCCAAGGCATCCTGTGTTAACTTGAAAGGATTTTTATCCCCACTATTTTTAGTATAGTATCCATATCCCATAGAAAGGGTGTTTGCTAATATATTGGGATCAAACTCTTCATTAACAATAACAGCAATTGGATCATTGATCTCATAATTATTATTTTGTCCCATATTGGTAGAAAAAGTAAAGTAAGATTGTTTATTCATAACATACAAAATATTCGCTTTAGGCGGCTGAATATCTTTCCTATTATATATATCCATATAATCTTTTTCTATAGTGCTTTTGATATTATTTTCATGTTTTTTAAACTTTATTGGCACAATAACCGTTATTTCGTTTTTTCTAGTCTCCGGAACCTTTACTCTTTTGTTGTTAATATCAATAATTGGATTAACGGATAAATAATTTTTATTAATTTCTATTTTTCTCCCTTCCATACCCCAAGGGTTTGGGTCTAAGGGTAAGTCAATGGAACTATTCATATAGTAAGGGGATGGAGAAATAAAGATAGCTCCCTGAGACTCAAGATCCTTATATAATTGTTTAAATTGAGTTTGCTTTTTTTCATTATGTAGAAAGTTAAACAAACTTGGATTAGGAGTCGCTACTACTCCTAAATAGGAATAATCTTTCAATAATGACCATTTTTCTTGTTTAGTCATAGTACTCTTTAAACCAAGAAAAGCACTGATCCCCTCTTGTAAACCTAGAATAAGAAAAATAGCTATAATAAAGCGAACAACAATATTTAAATAAAACAACAATTTGATAGGCTTTCTATTTTTGATCATTTGAGAAATATTTATACTTTTAGTTGCCAACCATGTAACAATAAAAATAAATGTGACTATTAAAAGTACTGGAATAATATTTTTCATCCAAAAGTATAAAAAGGGAAAAAATTGTTGGAACTGATTATAAAAATATAAATATACTATTAATGCTATGAATCCAGTAGCAAAAGAATTAAGAAAAATATTAATATATTTTCTTAATAAATAACCTCCAATTTGCCAAAAGTTATACCCAAACAAATGTCTTACTGCTATTTCTTTATAGGCATTAATTACATCGTATAACAATGCAAGCATTATTAAAAAACATAATATTAACAATGCTTTATACATCATATCTTGGTAGGGGTATTTAGTAATCAAACTTTGAGACTGCTCTTTTGAAGTTTTAACAGTAAATCCATATTCTAATGCTATCTTTTTAAACCTTTCTGCATTTTCTATACCGTTCAAAGTATAAGTTCCTTTAATATCTCTTGTTTTTGAAGCAGAAATCATTGGACGAATTTCAATTGGGTCAAAACTATGAAAAATTTCAAGCTGGCCGACTTGGTTATTATCATAAGTTTCTATTGTTGAAAGAAAATCATTAGGATCACTATATCTATTCAAAAATTCCCCCGACTTTAGTTTAATATTTTTGAAGTAGTTGGTATTTTCACGAAAAGCTACATAATACACCCTTTTATCTTTATTGTTTTTATACGTTTCATAAGACGTTCGTTGTAAGTCCACATTTGCATTTACTGCCATATCTTCTAATAAACGAAAATTTTCAACCTTGCTTTTTTGAGGATTTCCTCCTTCAACAACGATGTTCAATTTATCACCTGAATTATCATTATTAAAAGATTGAAATTGTATATATTCAAATTGTTTTATTGATAAAAAACTTACAACTATAATAGTTGTTGTAAAGAGAAGGAAAATTAATTTTTTCATAACTATCCCCTTATAAATGTACTGTTCTTGAAAAGAATTTGGTTAAATCTTTATCGTGAGTGACCATAATAATAGTTTTTCCTTGTTTTTGTAATTTCTGAAACAATGCCACAATAATATCTCGATTTTCAATATCCAGTGATCCAGTAGGTTCGTCTGCTAAAATCAATGAGGGGTCTTTTAGTAGTAATCTAGCAATCGCAATACGTTGTTGTTCTCCACCACTCAAGGTATGTATTTTTTCCTTACCATAATCTTCTAGACCTACCTCTTTTAAAACTAAAGATATAGCTTCACTTTTTTGTGTTTTTTTCATCTTTTTATGTTTAAGTGCAATTTCTAAATTTTCATTTACTGATGCATTATCGATTAAAGCATAGTTTTGAAAAATAAAGCCTAATTGATCTCTTAATAAAAGTCTTTTATATTTTTTTTTATGAATATCTTTATCCATTATTTTTATAATACCTGAATCAGCTTCTTCTAAAGTACCAATTATATTTAAAAGGGTTGTTTTTCCTTGTCCGCTTTTCCCAACTACTCCAACGAATTCTCCTGATTTTACTTCTAGGTTAAAATTTTTAAAAATAGTTTTTCTATCAAATGTTTTATTCATATTAATTATTTCAATCATATATTATCTCCTTTGTTAAAGTAAAAAGGGATTTATATATTTCATAAATCCCCTTTTTTTACTTAGTTACAATATAATATACTTATTATAAGTGACAGCATACGGTCCGTTATAATCTAAATTCAATTGAGACCAATATCCTGGTTGTGCAATTGGACCAGTGTAAGTAACACCATTTTTTGTAATTGTACCATAATGTTTGAAACCGGAATGATAGTAATGGTTATACCACTGCTTGGTTGTTTTGCTATATCCATAATTCCATGTTTCCGCAGCCTTTGATGCTATTGGTACTATTGCTCCTAAAACTAACAATGCTAATAGTGAAAAAGTGATTACTTTTCTTTTCATATTCTCCCCTCCCCCTAAATTGAATTTTTATCGTAGAATATTTTTTATTTCTTCTACTTGTAATTCAGTATAACAATTGTTAAATCTAGTTTGTATTGGGAAATTAACATTAGTTTCCATCATTTTATTTAGCTTTTATTTTCCAATTTTCCTAAAGATGTTTTTTAAGACAACCCTTCGTCTCATTTAAACGCCTAACTCCTATTTTTAAAAAACCGATTTTTGGTTCATCATTCAAAATCCGATCAATATGCATCCTTTCATTGCCGATCATAAAGTTTTAATAAACAATTCATCATTTAAAAATCCGGTGTCAGTCTTTCGTCCTAGTACAATTACTGTTTCCTTCCTAAACAGATTGGATCGTCTGATCCGATCGCTAAATGATATAAGTATTTTCAAAAATAACGTATTGAAAATTAAAAGTTGACTTAAAATTGGAAAGACATAGGGTAAAGTTTCGACCCACCTAAAAAGCTTGCTCTTTTTTCTTCTGTTTCTTCTAATTTCAGAATCATATGATTCTATATTTAAGACCTTTTCTTTAACTCTTCCTAATCCCTATCTTCCAAACAATCAAATTAACAATAAACGTTATAACTATATTAAGATAGATTCCAATACTACTAGACAAACTGAAAAAATGAATCCCAGCGAAAACTGCTATCGGGATGAGAAGTAAGAAAGCTTTCCACCCTTCGCTCTGACCGACCGTTTCAAATGCTTCTGAAAATGGAATAGCTTTTTTCAAAACTAAGAAGCAAATCATTGTATATAAAAACGAATCGATTAACACAACTGCTAAATCAGGTACAATTCTCCCACCATAAATGACAACAAAGATGATACTTAATAATAAATAGACGGGAATGTAAAGTTTAACTAAAAAAGCTTTTAATGTCCCTTTAAATAATGTGGAGTAATCCTTGATTGGTAATGTTTTATATATCCATGAACCTTTGTATTTCCCTGAATAACGAAGCATCATGACAATGGTAGGGATGATAATCATGCTAAAATAAATCGTTAAATACGAATGACCCGATGCTACTTGTTCATAGCTTCCTTCCCTGATTACACTAAAGATAAAGATAAAGGGAATAACAAAGGAAAACCCCAGTGATGGATACACTTTTAATTTAAAATCGCGTTCTTGTTTCATCATTAAGCTAGCAAATCGAAAGAAAGCACGCTCTTCTTTACTTCTACAAATACAACTTAATAAAGCATCTTTCCATTTACTTTTCTTTTTCACCTTTATTTTGCTATGACTGGATAGCTTTTGCAGATTTTTTTCAAATGTTGGAACTAAACGAAGATAAATGTAAAACGCAACAATTGGAACAATTAATGCTAAGCTTGAAAAGATTAGATAAAAGGAAGCAGTCTGCCCATTAATTAGCCATTCAAATGGGGCTGCATACCACATTGGGACAATAAACACATGCCACCATTGTGGATGAAGAACAATATTGAAATCGAAAATTTCAAATGATCGAATGAGGACTTGATATCCGACCATTAACGCCAGTGATAAACCAATTTGAACATAATTAATCATATCCTTCAGTTTCTCGCCATCGAAAAACCGTAAAATAAGGATATATAGTAAAGCGGTGATAACAACAATTAATAAATTAATTAAGATTAATTCAATAATGCCAATTAGAAAAAATACAATCCCATGTTTAAATAAGCCAACGACCATCGGAATCGTTGCAATCGAAGACGTTAGAAAAAATAAATAAATACTTATGTGTACAAATTTAGCAACACTGATGGTTTTTCGGCTAATCGGTTTTGTTTGTAAAATATTTTTATCCCGAACATCGAGCAAAACGGAAGAAAAATCTGAGATCATTGAGGACATGACCATAAACATCGTAATCCCAAAGAAAATACTCATTTGAAACATATAATGATTTCCTAATGCAATAAATGGAATGGTAAAAAGGCCTACCAGCACATAAATCCAAAGTGATTTAATAAAGCCGTTTCCTTCCTTCGTATCTTTCGCTTTTTTTCTTTTCGTTGATTGACTGAAAATGGTAGGTACCCGTCTTTGATCCATCATGAGTTTTACTTGTAAAATCCGTCTCATGATCGAATAATCGACACCCATTTTCTCAAACATACCTTTAAAACGATCAAGAACTTTTAATGTACGAAAGTCTTCCATCTCTACACCTCTTGAACGATGGTTACGAATCTTTCACCAATTTCTTTATGTTCATTAAATCCTGTTAATTGATTGAAGATTTCCTCCAACGTTCCTTCTTTGTTTTGATTTTGTAGATCGGCAAATGTTCCATCTGCAACGATTTTCCCGCCATTTAATAAGATAATTCGACTACTGATTTTTTCAACGACATCCATGATATGTGAGGAATAGAAAATCGTTTTTCCTTGTTCCGCGAGATTAGCCAAGATTTCTTTAAAAATCATGACACTGTTTGCATCCAAGCCATTAATCGGCTCATCTAAAAACAAAATTTCCGGATTATGTAATAAGCTGGAGATAATTAATAATTTCTGTCGCATCCCTTTAGAGTAGGATGAAATTCTTGAATAATACACTTCCCCAACTCCAAACAATTCCATTAATCTTTTAGCCTTATAATCTACTAAATCAAAGTCCATGCCGTATAGTTCACCAATAAATGTTAAATATTCATGTGCAGTTAAATTATCATATACTTCAGCAATTTCAGGGACATAGCCGATTTTCCGCTTGTAGTCAATGTTTCCATCTGCAATATCTCTTCCGAATAGCTTTACTTCACCAGTGTAACCTTCTTCAATCCCAAGAATGATTTTCACAGTTGTGCTTTTCCCCGCACCATTGGGACCAATGTATCCGATAATTTCTCCTCGTGTAACATGAAGATCAATTCCCTGGAGAACATCATTTGTTCCATAGCTTTTTTGTAAGTTACTAATTGTTAAAATTTCTTCCCCAATCATCCCGTCACCTCCACAACATATATTTATAATATTAGCATAATTTTACATACAATTAAAACCCATCGTTTATGATGGGTTTTCTAAGATTCACTCTATTTTCTTAATTGTAACTTCGAAAATACTCCCGCATGGTCGGATGGCCAAAGCCCCGAATACGATCGACTATTAGGCGTATCTCCGACAGTCTCTGCCTGTATTGATTCCCAACCATTTTTAAATAAAATAAAATCAATGCGGCTCGTTAAATTCGAAACATTATTTAATAAGTCTGGATCTTGACAACACGTATTTCCCGCTCCATTACCACTTTCTTCCCATGCATCTTGAAATCCGACATCAATAAAGCGCTTATAAGTAGGTGTATCATAATTATGTGCATTCGAATTCAAATCTCCTGTTACGATTAAAGGAAGATTTGTATTAGCTGGACCCTCTAAAATTTCTTTTGCTTGGTACATTTGAATATCGGAATTCGTATCTAAATGCGTATTTATCATCCTGATGTTCTGTCCCTCCAGCTGTATGTCGATTGAGGACCATCCTCGTAAAATTTCAATTTGCTGACCTGCTATTTGAACGATAAGATTTGTTTTGAAATTTTTAGCCATTCTTTTATTTATCGTTAATCGATAGCCTTTACGAACTAAAATGACATCCCTATCTAATAAACGTACAAGATTTCCATTGTTATCTGGAAGCTCGACGGATGTATTTTTGTTTTGAATAGCTACTTCATAATCTAAACCTCTTTTTTTCAATTCAATCAATAATAATTGAACAAAATCATAAGTGACTTTTCGATAATTGGGGATAATTAATTGCCACCATACCGCTTCTTGCAGACCAATAAGATCTGGTTTCTTTCCGGCAATCTCACGGGCGATTGCTTTTACACGAATAGGGAGGTTCGTTGCAAGGAATTGCCGATACACCTTTGACACAAGATTGGGAATTTTCTCTCGTGTTGAAGTAAATAACGGTGGTAATTCTACACCCATATATAGATTCCATGTGAGAATCGAAAGATGAAAACCATCCCATATTTTCATCTTTTCACCTCCAATCATTAACACACTCCATATAGTAAATGAAAGGTGTCGTTGAATGGCTACGAATTTTTTCTAAAATGAACAATTCGAGAAGAAACTAAGTACAACTACAGCAAGTCGGATTGTAAAAGTGTAATATGGGGAACAGCCCTTTTGTTTATAATGATATGTTCTCTTCCTTATTTTCTATAATGTTTACCTTATCTGTTTTAACCGTCGATAAAATAATGATTGTACTAATAATACAAAATGAACCTAACCAATCGACAACACCAAAAGCAACATGCAGCCAAACAATTGATAGAACAGCTGCTGCCAATGGCTCAATACAAGCTAGAAGGCTCGTCTCGGATGCGCTGATATACTTTAAACTTTCTAAATAACTATAAAAAGCAATGAGTGTTCCAAACAAGACAATAAACGCTACTGCAAAAAATGCGTTAAATGACCAATGGCCTTCAAACTTCCAAGGTGGATGGATAAAACTAAAACTTACTCCTCCGATCAGCATTCCCCATCCCACAACGATTGTTGATCCCCAACTAGCAAGCAATTGATGAGGCTGTAATGTATAAAATGCCAAGGCAATAGCTGAAGCTAATCCCCAAAACAATGCCAATCCAGAAATTGATAAGCTTTGAATATTGCCATGTGTAACAAGAAGAATCGTACCTAACAAGGCTAAAATTACCGCTGCCATCTCCTTAAAAGTTGGCAGCCTTTTCGATTTCATTGCTAGGTAACAAGAAATTAAAACCGGTGCTAAATATTGCAAAACAGTAGCTGTTGCAGCATTCGATTCTTTAATCGCCGCAAAATATGTATACTGGACCGCTAGCATCCCAAGAATACTAAACAATAATATGCGAAAAATATCATACTTGTTCTTCCATATTCCACAAATACTTTTTGATTCCTTTTTTGCTGCTATTCCTAATAGAATTACACCGGATAATAATAAACGGATTACGACTAACCATTCCGGACTAAACCCTTGCTTTTGAAAAAGAAACTGTGCTACAGTCCCTGAAATCCCCCATAATGAAGCACCAGTTAGGACTAGTACGATTCCTTTCGTTCTAGTATAAGATTTACCTTCTATGTTCATGTTTTCTCCTCTAATCCCTTTTATTAGTGGTGATAAACGGTAAAACACTTTTTTACATTATCATAATTTTCTATCATTATATCAAAAATTCAAATATTTCTTAGTTATTTTTGTTCTTCACTATCTCCCCAGGAGAGAAGAATTAAACGCAATTACCCCCATTTATGTAAATGGAGTTATTCGCGTTTTTGTATTCGCAATTTTTTTGGAGCAATGGAAATATTCTTTTATCGATGCATTACATTAAAGTAACTACATTTCATTGACATTCTGTTAATTAACATTTGTATTATTAAATATTGCTCTGATCGAATCAACTTTATTAGTAAAACTTCCAGTCTGGTGGTTGAACAATGCAGATGTCCCTAAAACATATACATTAGCTCCTCTTTTTAGCAGATGTGGAATTGTTTCTTTGTTAATGTTTCCATCTACCTCAATTAGTGGCCGGTTCTTGATTTTGTTCAGAATTTTATTTAATTCATCCATCTTTTTTAACACATGATAATTAAACGGTTGTCCAGCGAATCCTGGGTTAACGGTCATCATCAAAATCATTGATACATCTTCTAAATAAGGTGTGATCATTTCAATCGGACTTTGTGGGCTTAGGGCTAATGATGGTTTAATTCCATACTCCTTCAGTTTAGCTAAATCCCTATGAATATCCTCACTTGCTTCGACATGAAAGGAGAGATATTCTGGTTGAATTGGAGCAAACATATCAATGTATTTACTAGGATTGATGGTCGCTAAATGAATATCAAGAGGGATTCTCGTTTTTTGTTTGATTTCTTCCAGAACATATGGACCCATGGCTAGATTATTCACAAACACTCCGTCCATCACATCACAATGTAACATATCGACATTTGCCTGTTCTAATTCTTCAAGTTGGCTTTTTAACTGTAGTTGATTGGCACACATAATAGAGGCTGCAACTAGTTTCATTTGATCACCCTCTTGTCCCTTCATTTAATAATTCCCCATCTTCATTAAACTTTTCCAGACTAGAAGCGGTTAAAGGTTTATTAAGCATATTTTTTAATTGCATGATTACTTTTAATCCTTCAAAGGTAGCGGGAATTTTTATTCCAATTTTTGTTTGATCATATGTACGAATTTCCTGGCAGTCATTATACATTTCCTCGTATGTTTCTCCGACCGTTTGAACAAACACAGTTCCATCAGTTTTATCAAGAATTTCTTTAATTATCCATTTCCTTGGCTTTCCTTCTGTTAAAAGAATCGAAGGGTTTGTTGTCACACCTTTCATTATTCCAAGAGAAAAAGCTTCCGTAATTTCATTAATATTTGCAGTATCAAGATACATATGGAGACCTCCTATATCAATGATGAATAAACCCGCAAGCCAAATATAACTTGCGGGTATACTACTTTTATATGAAACAATTAGTTTGTTACTTTATGACTGAATCATCACTTTAATTTCTTCTCCAGACATAGCTGCTTCAAAGCCTTGTCGCCACTCATCTAGTGAAACGGTTTTGGTAACCATTTTATCAGTTGCAATTTTATTTTCTTCTAAAAGCTTTAATGCAATTTTCCAAGAGCTTGGTTTTTGGGAACGGGAACCGATATACGTAATCTCTCGTTGAATAATAGATTCTTGATCTATCGGATTCGTTTTATTTGCAAATAGACCGATTTGGACAAACGTTCCTTTTTTCTTCACTAATGGAAGTCCTTGATTTAAAGCAGGTACTGCACCGGAGCATTCAAACACTTTATCTACACCATACCCGTTTGTATGCTGTAACACAACTTCCTCTAAATTTTCTTGAAGGGAATCAACAATAACATCAGCACCTAAGGATTTTGCTAATTCTAAGCGCTGTGCATCTTTTGTAATCCCAGACATAATCGCAAATGCCCCTTGGGCTTTAACCACTTGAAGAAGTAACAAACCGATTGGTCCAGGTCCAAAAATTAGTACTTTGTCGTCTTTCGTAACAGTGGTTTTTTCTAATGCAGCATGGACACAGCATGCTAATGGCTCCGTTAAAGCCGCAGATAACAAGCTGATTTTATCAGATAAAACATGTACACTTTCTTCACGAGAAACGACGTATTCAGACATACTTCCATTAACCTGTGTACCAATCCCTTTTCGGTTTGAGCAAAGATTATAATCTTTTGATAAACAATATTCGCATTCCCCACAAGTTGTAAAGGTTGTTTCACTTGTTACCCTGTCACCAACTTTTATATGTTTGACATCTTTACCAATTTCAACAACTACGCCGGAAAATTCGTGTCCGAGTGTAACCGGTGTTGTTGGATTTTTATATTCCCCTTTAAATGTATGAATATCTGAGCCACAAATCCCTGTATATGCTACTTTTATTTTCACTTTATCATCATATGCTTGTGGTTCATCTATATGTTCTAAGGACATTTGGTCATATCCTTGATCCAGTTTCATTACTGATTTCATTTTATTCTAACTCCTCATTAGGGATAATCATTACTTTGTTGTATTCTTCTTCACGATTAATCATCATGTTAAATGCTTTTTGGGTATCTTCTAATTTATAGCGATGAGAAACTAATTCTTTTAATTTGATTTTTCCTTGTTGAACAAACTCGATCGTATTCATCCATTCTTTTCCTGGGAATGGTGCAGAATAGGAATTCCAAAATCCTTTTAACGTTAATTCTCTTCTAAAAATATTTTCGAAAGCTTTTTCAGAAAGGGTGACATCAGAATAAGCAATTCCCAGGTAACCTACTTTCCCTTGTTTGCGAGTAATTAGTAAGCATTGTTCTTGGGTTATTTTTGACCCCGCACATTCAAAAGCGATATCTACTCCTAATCCATTTGTATATTCATAAATTTTTTTGATCAAATCTTCTTTTAATGGATTGATAGACTTTTCACAGCCCAAATCCATTGCATCCTGCAGTTTTTTATCGGATATATCGATTGCAATGATTTCTTTCACTCCTGCTACACGAAGCCATTGAATGGCAAGAATCCCGATTGTTCCCACACCAAATACGGCGACTACATCTCCAAGCTGAGGATGAATATTTAAAACCCCATGTAAAGAAACTGCTGAAGGTTCAATCATCGCTGCATCTTCAAAGCTCATTTCACCAATTGGTAATACATTTTTTGCTGGAATGTTCACAAATTCAGCAAAAGCACCAAATGACTTTGATCCAATCATCCCATGATTTTCACATAAAGAAAATTGACCTCGCAGACAATATTCACATTCATTACAAGGAATAAAAGGAATCGCTGCAACACGATCTCCAATCTCCACATTCGTGACATCTTTTCCTTTTTCAACAACATAACCTGCGAATTCATGACCCATAATGGCAGGAAGCGGATATTTCCATTTGCTGACCATTTTATGTGTATCTGATCCGCATATTCCGGCAGCCATGACTTTCACCTTCACCTCATTTGGCTGACATTCACTAATTTCAATATCTTGATAAATAATTTCATTTTCTGAGTGCAAAACTGCAGCTTTCATGATGTGCCTCCTTTTTAGAGATTACTAGTTTAATAGATCACTGATCTATCTTGTAAAAGAGAAGATATCGGCGTGAAGGTCGATTTCCTTATAGTCTTAAACTCATTAGAATATTGCGTGCCAAGCTTGTGAAAATTTCAAAATTAACCAGTTAAACAAGTTACCACCTAAATCTAAGCTTGTAATCTTCGTTGCACCTTCTGGCATTTTAAATTGAGCACCTTCCATCATTGCTGTGTGTACTCCGGCGAAATTAGTAGCCATGTAAAGTGCTAATGCTACCATGACGGTACCTGCAATCAGTGAATGAATGATATTTCCTCTGCGTGATCCAACAACGAAAGCGATATAGAAAGGAATTGTTGCTAGATCACCAAATGGCAAGGTTTTATTACCTGGTAAAATTACGGCTAAGAATAATGTAATAGGAACGAGAATTAATGCTGTTGACATAACTGCCGGATGTCCTACTGAAAGTGCTGCATCCAGACCGATATATAATTTACGATCACCGTAACGTTTTTGTAAAAATGTACGTGCTGCTTCTGAAATTGGAATTAGACCCTCCATTAGGATTTTTACCATGCGTGGCATTAGTAGCATAACTGCCGCCATCGAAATTCCAATTTTTAATATACCGCCAATGTCATAACCTGCTAGAAGACCAATAATAATCCCCAAAATCAATCCCATCATCATTGGTTCTCCAAAAATACCAAAACGTTTTTGAATACTTTCTGGATTTGCATTTAATTTTTTGATACCAGGGATTTTCGATACTAACCAACCAATTAAAATTCCGATTGGAGCAAAAGCTGCAGTAGAACCTGTTGGCATGGAAATACCTTCAAGCCCATAGAACTTTTGGACCATTGGAGCTGTTTTGTCAGCAACAAATAAGACAGCGATTTCATAAATAACTGCGCAAAGGATAGCAAACCACCAGCTTCCTGTGATGATATAGCCTGTTGCACCAGCTGCAATAAAGTGCCAATAGTTCCAAATATCAATATCAAGTGTTTTTGTCACTTTCAATAGAATTAAAATAATATTTACAATTAAACAAACTGGGATAAGGATCGCCGCAACTGGTGAAGCCCAAGAAAGTGCAGCCGCAGATGGCCAACCTGTATCGATAATCGTTAAATTCAAGCCGAATCTTTCAACCATTTTTTGTGCTGCTGGACCTAAGTTATCGGTTAATACACCAATAACTAAATTAATCCCAACAAACCCGATACCAATGGTAATTCCTGATTTAAACGCTTTACTAAACCCTACTCTAAAAATTAATCCTAAAATTAAAATGGCAATTGGTAAGATGACAGTAGGTCCTAAATTTAAAACGTACTGTACACCGGATAATAGTTTGTCCATGCTTAACCCCCATCTCGTAAACTACAAAATTCATTTTTGCTAACAGTGTTTCACTTTAAATGGTCGAGAATTTTTTGATCTAACGCTTCCATTCCGATTCCCGTGATATAGGCTGTTGCTGTAAGTGCTGGAATATTGTAAGTTGTTGGTAGAATCGTAGTAGATACGATTAAATCCGCGCTTTCTTGACGAGAAGCAACTTCTGCGATTTTACATTGTACAACCTCAGCATTCACCCCGTTATTTTTTAATAAGTTTTCTACTCTTTCACAGACCACTGTTGATGTTGCGATTCCTGCCCCACAAGCGACTAATACTGTATATTTTTTCATGACATTCACTCCAATTGTTATTATTTAATTTGTTCTTAAATGAAAGTAAATCAATTAAATTACTTGGTTTTTAAAGTAAATCATTTCGCTGAAGAATATTGATTATTATTTTAAATGATCAATAATTTTTTGATCTAATGCTTCCATACCTATTCCTGTTATATAAGCTTTTGCCGTTAATGCAGGAATATTATACGTAGTTGGTAAGATTGTTGTTGATACGATTAAATCAGCCCCATCTTGGCGTGAAGCTACCTCTGCAATTTTACATTGTACAACCTCGGCATTAATACCATTATCCTTTAATAAATTTTCTACTCTTTCACAAACCACTGTTGATGTTGCGATTCCTGCTCCACAAGCGACAAGTACTGTTTTTTTCATTATTATTTCCTCCTAATTGTTTTCTTCCATTTGGTTAAATACCGTATAAATATCTTCAATATTGTTTGCTAATAACATTTGCTCGATTTTGCTACCGTCTTGAATGATCTGCATGATTTGTTGTAAAACTGTTAATTGACTATGCGGTTCATTCAAGCCTAGCATTAATACTACGTTAACGTCTGATTCTTTGGTTTTGTCATCCATAAGCTGAAACGACACAGGTTTTTTTAATGTTGCCACAGCAATAAATTGTTCCTTAACGAATTCAGGATCTGTATGGGGAATGGCCACATTATAATTATTCATACATAATCCCGTCGGGAAGACGGATTCTCTTTCAATTACTTTTGTTAGAAATTGATCTGTAACATACCCCTGTTTCAATGCTTCTTTTGCCAGTATTTCAAATAATTGTTCCCTGTTCTCACACTCTAAATTGACTTTTATTAAATCATCTTTTAAGAATTGCCCTAAAGTCATCTTCGTTTCCCCTCCTTGATGTTGCATGCTTATTTTGAATAGGTTTGAATGAGTTCATATAGTTGATCTAGGGCATCCATTTGTATCATTTTTTTGATATCTGCAGATGTACTAGCTAGCTTCATCAATTGCATTAATGCTTGAAAATGCTGATTTTTATCAACTGCTGCAATAACAACTACAAGATGAATTTTTTGATTGCCTCCTACATCTAATCCATTATTTATTTTTAATAAACTCATCCCTATTGAACGAACACCATCTTCCGGACTTGCATGTGGGATCGCTATATTCATTCTAAGCAAAATATATGGAGACATCGTCGGATATTGCTCAAGCATGGTATCCACATATTGCTTTGTAATAACCCCTTTATTCAAAAGTGGCTCCGAAGCGATTTTTATCGCGTCATGCCAACTATCCACATGGTCTCGTATAACCATCGTTTCTGGTGTAATTAAATCAGACAAATAACATCCTGCCTTTTGTTTAGTTGGATCAGATTCTTGAATCGAAAAATAATCCTGTAATGCATTAATTAATCCCTGTTTTTCTTCAATTTTTGCATACTTTCCAATAATATCCACAATTTGATTCACATTAATAACGGATGAATTTAATCCAAAAATCGTTTTCATTACACGTTGGCGAAGCTGAACTTTTTCAAAATCAGTAATAAATCGTTCAACAATAAAAAGCTGTTTGTCTGTTTGCAAAGGTACTGGAGAAAAGACAATATCAATTTCTCTATTGAAATTTTCAAATTCACGAACAGATAGTGCATTATAGAAATAAATTTCAGGAAACAATCCTCTTAATGTATTTTCCATCAACTTTGATATAGATACTCCATTTGGACAAACAACGACAGCCTTTTTCTTTATTTGAATTGTTTCACCACTATTGATTAAATGTCCACCGAGGAAGATTGTAATAAACATAACTTCACTTTCAGGAATACTACATCCTATATATTCTTCCAGCGGTTTAATTGAATCTTTGACAATATAATGGATTGCATCAAATTCTTCACTAAATTTCTCAATCATCGAATAATTGGTCGTTAAATGATATTTAATTCGATAATATGCCGGTTTCATGTGCAAAACTAATCTTTCCAGTAATGCATCTTTATCTTTTAAAACGATAACTGCTTTTTTCTCAAAAAGATCTAAACTATCTCTCAATGCTTGGATGAATTGTGGCAATTCATTTTTTGTTAAAAATTGTGACGATAATACATTTGATGTTAGCAACTGCAACGTTAGAAATAAACGTTCAGCCTTTGGAATATCTTTCCCATCCTGAATGAGGATTTCAGCCGCTTCAAATTCCTTTGTATCAGATAACTCTTCATAATCAATATGGTAAGGATTAGATACGAGCTTACCTCTATTTATTCTTTTTGAAATAATAGCAATAACATAAGGGAGAAGTTTCATTCTTTCATCACTAAATTTCAAATGAAGTCTCGTTTCAACCTCTTCCATTTGTGCTTTCAGCCTTTGAATCTCTTTCCCTTGTATTTCAATTATTTGTTCAATATAGGATTCACCATTATAAATACTAAATACGGATTGTAAAACATCTACTAAAAGTTTTCTTTTGTTCCATTCAGTTCCCGAAAGATCATAGCCTTTTACTCTCGAATAAACAATTGTTAAATCATATTTAGCGACTATATTTTGAGCCGATTTCAGATCCCGCAGTATGGTGTTTTTGCTCACTTCCATTACGGAGGTAAAATGTATTAATGATAATTCCTCATTACTGCTTAAAATCATTAATAGAATTAGAACTGCTCTTTCTTTTTCCGAAGGAATATATTTTTGTTTAGATGGTTCAATCGTTTCAGTAAACAATTCGATTAATACCGGATTCACAATAAACTTCCCACTATTTGTTCGTTTAATGGCCGGAAAATTTTTTTCCAGTAACCAGTCATTGATTTTCTTAAAGCTATAACTAATTTGCCTTCGAGATAATTGATACTTTTCCTCAAGTCTTGCATTTGATATTTCGGGGTTACCAATAACCTCTTTTAATAAAGAATTACTCCTTTCATCTAAATACATAATTGATTCCCCCTAACATATTTTTAGTTTATCAGAAATTATCAAACTATTGGTTGCGCTTTCATAACCATTTGTTGCAGGGAAAATGTGCAACGTGATGATGTATTATTATTTTTTCATAAATTTAAATAACTTAAGAGGAGGCAATTGAGCATGCAATAACCTGTGCAGTACATATCGTTGCACAGGCCCTGTCGAAACATTTCATATTGTTTTATCTTGATAATTATTTCGGATGAAACCGATACTTTCCAAGATCAATCCGATCATTCAAGCCGAATTCAATTCCTTCATTTTCAAGAGAAAATTTTTGTATTTGAAAATATTCATCATCCGTAAAGCCAATTTGGCCTTTCGCATTTACCACACGATGCCATGGTAGTCGGTGCTTTTTACTCATTGAGTGAAGGATGCGGACGACTTGTCTCGCTGCCCTCGGACTTCCCGCTAATGTCGCAATTTGTCCGTAAGTCATGACTTTACCTTCGGGGATATGTTGAATAATTGAAATGACTTGTGAAGTAAATGGAGTCATATGCATCTTTTCCTTTTTCTACTAGTTTTGTAGGAATGATTGACGTTATTTTAATATATATTATACTATAATAGCTTGATTATTTTCGAAAGACGTGGTTCGAAACCATCCCACGATAAAAAACTAAGGAGAGAATTGAATATGAAAGTAAAAACACTTGTTGTAAATGCGATTATTGCCGCATTGTATTTAGCAATATCCTTTGTTATCCAACCGATTGGATTTAAAGCGATTCAATTCCGTATTCCGGAAATGTTTAACCATTTAATCGTTTTTAATAAAAAGTACTTTTTCGGTATTGTATTAGGGGTCATTCTTGCAAACTTCTTTTTGTCACCGATGCCGAATTATGATCTAATATTTGGCGTTGGGCAATCAATTATTTCTTTATTGATTACAATAGGAGTATCTTATTTTATTAAAAATATATGGGGACGTATGATTGTAAATACAATTGTGTTCACCTTTACAATGTTTATCATTGCATATGAGCTGCAACTTGCATTCGGAGTTCCTTTTCTTTACGGATGGCTTACGACAGCAATCGGTGAGTTTGTCATCATGGCTATCGGTGCACCCATCTTTTATATCTTAAATAAACGCGTCCATTTTGAAAATCAAGTATAAATAAGAGCGATCGCTGTAGTGGCGAATCGCTCTTTTTAATATGGTGTTACATACTTTGAGATGTGGATGTAGCTGTTACTGTTTCGGTTTCCGATTCTTTCTTTTTCATAAAAAGAAATGTGTAAATAATTAATAACAGAACTAAACACACAATTGAAAATCCATAAATGAAATGGAATCCCTTATTCGCAGCAAGGATACCAAGTCCTGTTGAACCAATGGCCATCCCGAGATCCATAGAGGAAAAATACATTGCATTCGCCGTTCCTTGTTTTTCTTTAGTAACAAGACTAACCGCTATCGCTTGTAAGGTTGGTGTCACCATTCCATAAGCCACTCCATAGAAAAATCCTGCAAATAGTAAAGTACTTGCACTATGGGTGATAGATAATAGAAACAATCCAATGATTCCACAAATTGCTGCCGGATAGATAATTACTTTATGTCCGAGCCTATCATACAATCTTCCAGAAACCGGTCTTGCCGCTAACATGACAATTGCTACGACTAAAAAGAAGAGAGAAACGGACCCACCGAGATGCTCCTCCTTACCTAGTTCTCTTAGAAAGCTAATGACACCTCCAAGCGTGATTGAGAAAAGTGCACATAAAATACTTGGAACAAACGCCTTTTTATCAAAAATTGATTCCCTTAAAGAAAGCTTATGCTTCGGTTCTACCTTCGTTAAAGCTAGTTCTTCTTTTGAAGGTTTAATAAAAAAGCTGAAGATAAAAGTAAGGACTGCCAATACGACTGAAATAATTAATAAAAAATTAAATGATAGCGTAGCTAACAAGGCAAGTGCTACCATAGGAGCCATACTCGTTCCAATACTTGTCGCTAATCCGTAATAACCGATTCCTTCACCTAATCTCTTTTTTGGAATGATATTTGTAGCTAAAGTCGCTAAAATCGTTGTCATTATTCCAAACCCAATTCCATGAAACACCCGTAATAAAAGTAATAATGGTACGGACTGTTGATTGTAAGCAATCGCGAGTGTAATGGCTACGAAAGCGAGTGAATAAATACTCATTTTTTTCACATTGACACGATGAATAAGAAATCCGATAAACGGACGAGTAATAATTGCCGCTATCATAAACACAGTCGTCATCAACCCACCTTGAGCGGGGTTATTTTTTATATCAGTAATAAAAGCTGGAAACCCGGCTGTAAGCAATTGCAAACATAAAAAAAATAAAAAAGCCATTAAGACAATGGCTACATACTGACCTGTCCACAATTTATTCGATTCCTTCATACATTAATTCCTTCTTTCTAGTTGTTTACGTCCTCTAATAGTGAATCTGCATTGTCTTCAATCTGTTGCAATACTTTCAAATAAATATGGAGCGACTCTTCATCAATTCCATTGATAATTTTTGTAAAAATCTCTTCTAAATACGGAGCAACTTCTTCAACTAACTTCTTTCCTTTTTCCGTGATTGCGATTAAAAAGGAACGTCGATCAGATGGATTCACTTTTCGTTTAATAACCTCACTTTTTTCAAGTAAATCGAGAATTTTCGTCAATGTTGCCTGATCTTTATCCGCTCTTATTGATAGTTCCTTTTGTGAAATATGATCATGTTCACTTAGCGTTCTAAGTACACTCCATTGTTCAGAAGTAATATTATAAGATTTTAAGTAAAAATTAATCGTACGACTCATTTTTTTACTAGTCCGCACAGAAGCAAACCCGATTGATCTATCTTTTGAAATGGCCACCTTAGACGTTCTCCTTTCAAATATATTTTTAATTATATACTAAAATATAATGTGTGTAAATATAATTTGTATACGAACTATGTTACGAAAAAAGATGACATTGTCATCCTTTCATAACCATTTTTACAATCACGAATTTCCGTTTTTGAATATAAATAAGTCTTGCTGCTAATCCAATCCCAGCTGCCAGTAATCCGGATGTTAAGCCAATCCAATATCCTGGTGCACCAAGGGAGGTGAAATGTGCTAATAAATAGCCAACCGGTAAGCAAATGAGCCAGTAAGCAATAAGGGTCGTAATAAATGCGACGTTAACATCTTTGTATCCCCGAAGTGCCGCTTGTGCAGTCGCTTGAATCGCATCGGAAATTTGGAAAAATAATGCGTAAATTAAAAAATGCGCAGTTAAGTTAATGACCGCTAGTTCATTTGAATAGAAGCCTGCTACTTTGTATCTAAATAAAACTACGAGTAAACCTGTAAAAAGAGCAATGATGACAGATAAACTAATTCCTAACCAACTATATGCCTTCGCGTCTTTATAACGTTTTGCCCCCACTTCAAAGCCGACCAAAACAGTTAAAGCTAAAGAAATACTTACAGGAACCATATAGAGAAACGAAACGATATTAAGAGCTGATTGGTAGGCAGCAATCGTTGTCACACTGAACTTACTAATTAATATCGTCACAACGGCAAACATACTCGTTTCAAAAAAGGTTGATAATCCCATCGGGACACCAATTTTTAAGATTTCCTTGCATTTTTCAACTGAAAACTTTTTAAAATTGGAAAATACTCGATATGCCGAAAATGGTTCTTGTCGTTTAATGATGTACGCTGTTATCCCTGCTATAATCCAATACGTAATGGAGGTTGCATAACCTGCACCTGCTCCCCCAAGTTCTGGGAGACCCCAATGTCCATAAATAAACAAATAATTTAATAAGAAATTAAACGGTAACGATGAAATCATAATCACCATAACGACACGTGTTTTTCCGAGTCCGTAGATAAATGATCTTAAAACATTAAAAATAAATAGTGGAAGAATGCCATAACTTAATCCAACTAAATAGTCATGTGCTGTATTTTGCACACGAACCGGCAGATTCATTCGATTTAATAATGGATCTAATAGAAAAAAGCCAAGTACAATTACTAATAATGCGATCATTAACGATAGATAGACGCCATTGACTACAATAGATGATACTTCTTTATTTTTCTTTTCTCCAAAGCGCTGGGCGACAATTGGCGATACGGCTAGTAGAATTCCGCTTAATCCTGTAAATACCGGATTCCATATAGAAGATCCAATTGCCACTCCCGCCAAATCGGAAGAATGATACTTACCCGACAAAATCGTGTTAAAAAACACCATCGAAAACATTCCTAATTGAGTGATTAAAATAGGAATGAGTAAAATAAATATTTGTTTTATTTTTTCCTTCATTGTATACGTTTGATTCATTTTTCCGGTACTCCTACACGTAAATAATATTAATCGACTGGTTCCAGAAGTCCCATTTCTATACATGTTGAAAGGGATAATTTCTTGTTGCTAGATGGAAATTGAATGTCGATGCTCTCCTGTCCGATATGCGTAATTTCACCATGACCAAACACACGATGTTTGATCATTTTTCCTTCCACCAGTTGTGAACGATCCTTTATTCCATTTGGATTAGAAGGAACTTTTGACTTATTAGCGACAGCATTTAATTGTGCCTTTTCCTTGACGGGAGCAATAATTTGGCGGATATTGCTTAAAAATGGGGATTCCTTTACAGGGCTGCCATTTTTCTTTTCGTATGAAAGGAGTTCTAGATGCTGCTTTGCCCGAGTCATTCCAACATAGAAAAGACGAACAGCTTCTTCCATTAGCTCATGATTCCCTTCATCATAGCTTTTTGTTTCTGCCTTTGAAGGGATCATTCCATCCACTAAGTCAATCATGTACACGCGTTTAAACTCCAGCCCCTTCGAACTGTGGAAAGTAGAAAGTGTCACGACGTTTTCATTTTTTTGTCGCTTTGAATTTTTCATCAATGTTTCTAAATATTTTAAACGATGTGCAAACTCTTCCATCGTCTCTAATGTATCCGCAATTTCTTCTAATGTATTGAGAATTCCCACGAGATATTCCAGATTAAAGCCAAGTCGTTCGCTCATTTTCTCGAGAGCCTTCTCGTATCCTAGCTCATAGCGAATATATCGGATAGCAGAAAGAGGAGCAATTCCCTTCATATCACGGAAAATTTCCTTGCATTTTTTCAGTTGTTTTACTTGATATTCCTTTAACTGGACGAACTGAAGAAGATTGTCAAAAACTGAATCGTTATTACGTACAGCTTTTAATTCGGCCATTTGCTGTTTCGTAATATACCCATTAAATTTCATATGGATTTTATCTAAAATATCTACACGTTTATCATTAAAAGTCATTCTCATGAAATTCAATATGTCTTCAACAACCCAATGGGAAAAAAATCGATTGTCCGAGTCTTTTATATAAAAAGGGATGCCAGCTCGATCAAATAGATTAATAAGCGGAATTGATGACGAGTTGTTTCGGTATAACACAGCAACATCTCGATAGTTTGCAACTGTAGAAATTTCTTTCACTAAATACGACGTTTGATTTTTATCATTAAAATGACGTTTCACGATAATCGGTTTAGCAGCCGGGTTTTCCGTAAACATATTTTTATCATAGCGATGCTTATTTCGCTTGATGAATTGGTTGGCAGCATTAACGATATCCTTTGATGAACGATAATTTTGCTCCATCTTAAGAATCGTTGCTTCCGGATATACTTTTTTGAAATCCATTAAATATTGTGGTTCCGCCGCACGCCATGTGTAGATCGATTGGTCATCATCGGCTACAACACATAGATTTTTATGCTTCTGTACGAGTTTTTCAATGATTGCATGTTGAACCATCGATGTATCTTGACTTTCGTCGGTAAGAAAATAGTCATATCTTTGTTGATACTTTAGAAGAAGTTCTCCCTCTTCTTCTAATACTCTGTTAGCTATCGTTAACATGTCATCATAATCTACTAATAATTGATTCGAACTTGTTCGTTTAACTTTTTCATATTCTCGTAAAATTTGTTCTGCCTGGGGAACAGTACATTCAACGGTTGACCATTTTTTCTGTGGAAGAAGTTTATTTTTTATATAGCTAATATAGGTTGTTAACTCCTCTAGTTGATCCTCTGTTATCACTTCGCCCACCATTTGTTTAAATAGTTCTCGAAGGATCATTTTTTTATTTAAAGGGCGATTGTTTTGATTTACTGTTGTTCCGCCCTCGATTAATTGATAAGCAATCTTTTGATGAGTGAAATGTTCGCGTACTATTTCAAAGGCTAAACTATGAATCGTTGAAAAATTAACTGGAGGAAGAGATGGAAAGAAACGTTTGAATCTCTCTTCCATATCGATGGCGGATGCTTTACTAAACGTTACCGCTTTAATCCTTGCCGGATTCACACCTTTTTCTTCTATTATATAGCCAATTCTCATGATGATGGTTGTCGTTTTTCCTGAGCCGGGGGTTGCTAAAAGTAGGAGTGGACCCTCAGTCTGAAGAACAGCTTTCTTTTGAACATCGTTCAGTGAAACACCTAATTGCTGCTGTTTAGACTCAAAAAATTTTTCTCCTAAAGACATTTGCTAAAACCTCACTAAAACTATCAAAATATATATTGTTCTAATATTACCATACAAGCTGAAGCACAAAAAGCTGCTAGCAATGCTAGCAGCCGATTTTTTAATAGAGCAAATATTTCTTTCTCGTTTTCTCAAACTTCTTTAAATCGTTTTTCCAGTTACTTTCAATCTCCTTGAGGGAAGTTCCGTCGTTTATCGCTTTTCGCACCCATCCATTGCCGATTAATTGGTCGAATGCAGAAATTCCGCTGCTATTTTCCGGACGGAAGGCAAAATCGTTTGGATAAAGATCATGAATGGTTTTGACGATCGCTACTCCCGTTTTTACAGATTGATAGCTTTTTCGGTCAGTTACATGAATTTGAATGCCACCGGAGAGTTGGCCATTAAATTTCGAGCTCGTTGGGGTGAAGTAAGCACTTCTAAACATGACACCCGGAAGCTTGAGATTATTTAATGTTTGGGCAAGTTCTTCTCCGTCTATAAATGGTGCACCGATCAGCTCAAATGGCTTTGTTGTTCCTCTTCCTTCCGAGACATTTGTTCCTTCAATAAGCGCTGCACCCGGATATACAAGTGCAGTATCTAAAGTCGGCATATTTGGTGATGGAAGCACCCACTGAAGCGGTGTTTCATCGTAGTACATATTCCGTTTCCAGCCTTTCATCTTAACAACTATTAGATCGGCACCTATCTTAAACTCCTTGTTGAAGTATTTTGCCAGTTCTCCTACCGTCATCCCGTGCTGCAAGGCAATTGGGTATAGACCGACAAATGAGGAGTATTTCGGATCTAGCACTGTCCCTTCTACTTTTGTACCGCCAAGCGGATTCGGGCGATCTAGAACGATAAATGGGATATTATTTTCTTTGGCAGCTTCCATTGCATAGGCCATTGTGTAAATATACGTATAAAATCTAGCACCTACATCTTGGATATCGAATACAAGAACATCTACACCTTTTAGCATTTCGGGAGTTGGTTTTTTCGTTTCTCCATAAAGACTATAAACAGGAAGACCTGTTTTTTCATCGATATAAAATGGAACGTAGGATCCTGCTTGTTCACTTCCTCTTACACCGTGTTCCGGTCCAAATAAGGCAACCAAATTAATTTGTTTATTATTGTAAAATTTATCGACGATACTCGTTAAGGACTGATCAACACCAGTCGGATTGGTTATGAGTCCGACTTTTTTCCCTTTTAATAAGTTAAGTTGATCTTTTAACAATACTTCTACTCCTAGTTGAAACGACTTGTCTTTATGCTTTTTCGCAGGCTCGATTGGTTTCGCTAAAGCTGCAGATAAACATGAAACAGATAGAATCACTGCTATAATCGCGACTAACCACTTTTTCATCTCGATTCTCCTCTCTTAAGTGAGAAGGAGCTGGTTTCCCCAACTCCATTTCCTACATACTCCTTAATCTAGCGATTTCGTAATTCCCAATCATTACTATTAAAATGAAGCTTTACCTTTTTACCTTTTGACTTAATTTGCGGGTCTGCGATATACCATCCTCTTCCATTTACTGAAGCATCTGTCTCATATTGAAAGCGAATAAATTTTGTACCCACAGGAATCGCATAGGTTGCTTTTTGCCATTTCATACTTGATCCTGTATATTCCGTTCCAAGGGAAGTCCAACTCTTACCGTCGTTAGAAATTTCCACCTTCCCATAATCGGCATCCTTCTCAATTCTATACCATGTTTCGAACGTAAGTGTTGCAGGTTTTTTAATGTCTACTTCTGCTTGTAATATTGATTTTTTGTTATCTCCATAACCGGCAAACCATGCTTGTTTTTTTCCTTTCATTTCAACAGGAATCGCATCCCCCGCTTGTCTTGCAACGAGTCTTCTCGTTTGGTTCGTTGAAACGGTATTGCGGGATGGATGAACTCGATTTGTTAAAAGAATAACAACTGTTTGGTTCTTTGGACTAATCACTAATGAAGTTCCTGTATATCCTGTATGGCCCATCGTATTTTCCTCTGCAAACCCATCCATATACCAACCTTGATTCAATTCATAGCCAAGACCATGATCATCCCCTGGAAATGCTTGATTCATATTTTTCTCCATTAACTTCACCGTTGAAGCTTTTAAAATTCGTGAATGACCGTATTTCCCTTCATTTAAAAATGTCTGTCCTAGGATAGCTAGATCATTGGCGGTTGAAAAGACGCCCGCATGTCCTGCTACACCATCGAGGGACCAGGAATTTTCATCATGAACTTGCCCCCATACGAGACCTCTATTCGTCCAAGGTTGATATTCCGTTGCAGCAATTCTTGATTTCAAAGATGCAGGTGGATTGTACATCGTATCCTTCATGCCAAGCGGTTTCGTAATATGTTCTTTTACATACTCATCTTGCCTTTGCCCTGACAGCCTTTCCACAAGAACACCTAAAGTAATCATATTCAAATCACTATACGTGTAAGTTGTTCCCGGAGCATTCGTGAGCTTATGCTTTAACACAATCTCTAACCTATCCGCTCTTGATGTGCCCATTTTATAAACGAGAATTCCTGGTTCAAATCCAGAAGTATGGGTCATTAGTTGACGTATCGTGACTGTTTCCTTGCCGTTTTCCGCAAATTCCGAAATGTACTTAGCTACAGGATCATCTAGTTTGAATTTTCCTTTTTCATATAACTGCATCGCTGCAATCGAAGTGAAAATTTTACTAATGGAAGCTATATCAAAAATCGTATCTTTTTTCATTTGGATGGGTTGATTGGTTTCAGTAAACTGATCATCCGTATAACGATAGGCATATCCATATGCTTGATGTTTTACCGTCACTCCTTTTCTTGCAACATAGGTGACAGCACCGGGCATGACTTTTTGATTGATTGCATCATTAATAATTGAATCCATTTCTTTTAATGGGGCTTCAGACATTCCGGCTTGCTTAGGCTTTCCCGATAGTAAGACGGGTAAAGATGGTCCAGGATGATCCCATGTATATTTTGTTTGCATCACATCATCTCGCTTGCTAGCTTCTATTGTTGATATCCCCTGCATTGAAAACAATAAAGTTGTACTCAACAAGGCCACTGAACATGTTTTAATGATTTTCTTGTTCAATTGGATCTCCCCCTATTAATAATGTAGTCCCGTACCAAATGAATATAGACCGGGAATTGTAACCGGAAGCTTTCCACTTGGTGAAATTTCTCCTACTAACGCCTTTGCCAGTGCTCTTGTTGAGATATCACGATTTCCATAGGTTAAAATATTCGCATCTACCTCGGGAAATGACATAATATCGTATGGATTTCTCATCGATGCAATTACAACAGGTTTACCTGTTTGCTTTAGTGCTTTAACCATTGTTTGCTGGGCAGTATTTGTATTCGCATTATACGTGGCAACGACGATGACATCGGTGTTTTTTGCTTTATCCACTGCCGTTTGAATTTCCGCTGCAGTTGGTGAAGTATTTGTGCCATAGGCGATAGCGTCCAAACCTTTATCGGTTAGTAGTGTGCCTAGTCTTTCAGAATTTGCCGTCGTTGGGCCGGTAATTAACACTTTTTGATTGCGCTTAAGAGGTAGAGTGTGATGATCATTTTTAATTAATGTAATGCTTTTTTCAGTGATTTCATCTGCCATCTTTAGATTTTCTGGTGTTCCTATTTTTTTAAGCATTTTTTCCTTTGTGAGTGGCTGTTTGATAATCCCACGCTTATATTTCGCTAGCAGAATTCGAGTTACTGATTGATCAAGGCGCTTTTTACTAATTTTCTTTGTTTTTACTGCTTTTAATATAGATTTATAGGCAAGTTCAACATCTGGTGGATTAAGTAAAATATCTGCCCCTGCTTCGAACGCTGCTACTGGCACTTGATCAGCAGGCAAGACATTTGCTCCTGACATATCTAAACTGTCGGTAATTATTAATCCATCATACTTAAGCTGATTTCGAAGAACCCCGGTCATAATCGGTTTGGACAATGTCGCCGGTAAGCCGGAAGAATCTAAAGCTGGAACGACGATATGCGCCGTCATGATCGCATCAACACCGGATTTAATCGCTGTCCTAAATGGGTTTAAATCAACTTCGTAAAGCGTCTTTAAATCATGATTCACAATTGGTAGCCCATAATGGGAATCGACATTGGTATCTCCATGACCTGGAAAATGCTTTCCTGTTGCAATGACATTTTGCTTTTGTAATCCTTCAATCTGTGCAGTTCCTAAGGTTCCTACTAAATTGGGGTTTTCAGAGTAAGAACGTACGCCAATGACTGGATTTTCCGGATTCACATTAACATCTAAGTCAGGAGCGAAATCCATATTTATTCCTAAACTTTTTAACTCTGTTCCGATAATTTCCGCCGATTTTTTTGCATAAGTCACAGATTTAGTTGCACCTAGCGCCATGTTTCCAGGCAATACAGTTGCTGGTTCGGTGACACGTGCGACGATTCCACCTTCTTGGTCGGTTGATATGAATAAAGGAATCTTTGATTTTTGTTTCAAAGCAATCTTTTGTAGTCCATTAGATAATGCTTGGACTTGTTTCGGATTAATAGGGGTGCCAATATTGTCGTTCCAATTAAAATAGATGACTCCACCGATATGGAATTTCTCGATAATTTCTTTATAATTTGCCCCTCCGCGTTTGGAGTTTAAATTCGTTTCCGTATAATCTGGGTCGGTAGGTGTTTTTCCATATGCATGAATGATAAAAAGCTGTCCGACTTTTTCTTCGACAGACATGCTTTTCAGCTTTTTCTTCACCCACTTTTTAGCTATCTTCTCCTGGTTCCCCTTCGGTTTTCCCTTTGCCTGAGCAGTTGGTGCATTTGGCAACATTAATGAAAGCAGAAACACGAATGTCAGCATGAACACCCAAATTTTTTTAGGCATTTGTTTTCCTCCCCTAAGTTCAAATTTTTGTAAGGGCTTACTTGTATTAAAGTCTATCAATACTGATGAATTTGTCTATATAACTTTTGCCCTTTTTTATTTAGAAGATTCCCTATATTCATATCTGGATGCCTAAGTCTTTTTACATATTTTCGAAAGCGGCATTCAATACACAATCATGCCCAAAATGCTTGCGAAAAAGACAATGTAAATAGACATAGACCAGTTTTATAATCGATTTCTTTAAAACTAATTAATATGTGTTTTACTTACTTTCACATGATTTTTTGCCTAAGGTTAAAATAGTCTGAAAGTTACTATTATTATATCTATTTTTTTCTATAAACTTGACATAATCTAGTAGAGGAGGAGATTGAATGAATAAGAAAAAATTCGTTATTCCTATGATTTTGTCTGCGGCAATTATAGGAGGATCGTTTTCCGGAGGTGCTGCTTATGCAATTCAGCCCGATGATTCAGGATATCCAAAGATTCAAAAGATGGATGCCAAGAAAAGTTTAAAAAGGGATACCAACCATTCTATCTTTGCTAAGAAGCTAGGAGTAAAGAAGAAAAAAGATGTTGCAGCAATTAATTATGTTGAAAAAAACAAGAATCTCTTAAAAATGAAGGAACCTGCGAAACACTTAAAGGTCAAAAAAATGGAGATTGATAAATTTGGTATGACCCATGTACGTTTGCAACAAACAAAAAATGGAATCCCGGTAGAGGGTGCTGAAGTCATTGTCCATTATGACAAAGAAGGGACCGTACAAACTGTCAACGGCCAATATAGTAATGATATCGCAGAGACAGATTTAAATACAAAAGCAAAAATTACTGCAGATCAGGCCATTGAAAAAGCGAAGGAGATCGTCTCTGCACCAAAAGACTTAGACTATGAACCTACTCAAGAGTTGGTCGTTTATCCTTTTAATGGCGAAAACTATGTCACTTATAAAGTAAATGTGAATTTTCTTGGGGAACATCCTGGAAATTGGGATGTATTTATCGATGCAAAAACAGGCGACGTTGTAGATATGTATAACGAATTAATGCACGTCGATGGCGACGATTATAAACCGATGAAGGGTGTAGGCACAGGGGTATTAGGAGAAAAACGCGAACTTCATATTTCCAAAAAGAAAGATCCGAAATTAGGAAATGGAATGATGTTTTTTCTAAATGATATTAATCATGACCATTTAGGAGGAATTACTACCTACGATTTTGAAAAGGAGTTCGATTCAAGAACTAATCCGCTGCCTGGTAAACTATTTGCAAAGAAAAACAATTCTTGGAATGATGATTATGATCGTGCAGCAGTCGATGCCCATTATAATTCCGAAAAAGTTTACCACTATTATTTAGACAAACATGGCCGTAATTCTTTGGATGATAAGGGCATGGAAATAAAGTCAACCGTTCACTACGGAGATGGCTATAATAATGCCTTCTGGAATGGACGACAAATGACTTATGGTGACGGGGACGGACAGTTCATGATTTCCCTTTCAGCCGGTCTTGATGTAGCAGCACATGAAATGACGCATGGAGTAACTACCCACACAGCTGGATTAAAATACCGAAATGAATCTGGTGCACTCAATGAAGCATTCTCTGATATTTTTGGTGCATTAGTGAATGAAGACAGCTGGGAAATTGGCGAAGATATTATGGCCCCTGAAGCAAAAGCCTCCGGAAGAACAGCCCTAAGAAGTATGAGCAATCCAAACAAGTTTCCGGTGAACGCAGCCTACACTCCTTACGGAAATGGAAGTGGTGTATATCCAAAACATATGGATGAATTCTACCATCTTCCAATTAATCTAGATAACGGCGGGGTCCATGTCAATTCCTCCATCATTAATCATGCTGCCTACTTAACAGGAGAACAAATTGGAAAAGACAAACTTGGACAAATCTATTACCGAGCACTTACCGTTTATCTAACTCCCGATTCAAACTTCAGCGATGCCAGGCAAGCACTTATCCAATCTGCCATTGACATATACGGCGAAAACAGCACCGAAGCCCAAGCAACCGAGTACGGCCTAAACCAAGTCGGCATCCTCCAATAAATACCATATCGGTGTCAGGCACCATTTATACATTTTTTTGAATATTTATTTCATTTTTTGTATAAATGGTGTCAGGCACTTTATTTTTTGGCACTTTATTTTTTTTGACGTTTTGTGTTTAGTGATTGGATGAGGAGGAGGAGGATGAAGAAGCTTAGTGTGATGATTTCGATGGGATCCATGACGCTGAAAGGGATGATGACGTTGTTTATTGCCTTTTGAAGTTTGTATCCCATGAGCATATCTATTCCTACGGCAAAAGATAGTAATACTACTAGTAGACCAAAACTGATGCTTAGTAATTTCATTTGTTCTTATCCTTTCATAACAATAACTTCTATTATCTTTTCCGATTTTTAGAAAATAATTGATACTTGCATAATTTACCTTTAGATTGGGGAAATTTTGAAGTATACATAACCTTACGAAAATGAGGAGACATCATGCCCAATTGGTTGAAAATTTTCAAAAAGAACAAAAAACAAAATGTAAAAAAAGGGAAGGATATTAGCGGGCAAGCTACCGTCTCCATATCTGAAGATGAGATTGGAACCGATTTAGATGAAAATATAAAAAAGATTATTAAAGCGACAGGTAATAGTTCCGATATTGTGATTCGCAAAATGCATTTAAGTGAATCAATCCGTTTTGCGGTTCTTTATACTGACGGACTTGTTGACGATAAAACGATTAATGATTTTATCCTAGAAGGTCTAATTCATGAAAAGGAAATTCCCTATCCTGTTTCCGCTGAACATGCCCTTCACTTTATAAAGAATGAAATAATTGCCATTGGAGGAATTACCTCCATTTATAGATGGGATGATTTATTCCAATCGTTATTCTCGGGTGCAACAATCATCCTGATGGATAAAGCGAATGAGGCATTAAGTGTGAGTACTATAGGTGGGGAAAAGAGACAAATTTCTGAGCCAAGTACGGAAACGACAATACGAGGTCCACGAGAAGGATTCACCGAAACCCTTCGAACTAATACCGCCTTAATTCGCAAAAGAATCAAAAATCCAAATCTATGGCTTGAAACGATAAAAATTGGAAAAGAAACACAAACAGATGTTGCGATTATGTATATTAACGGCATTGCTAATGATGACATCATTAAGGAAGTTAGAAAAAGATTAAAGCGGATTGATATCGATAGCATATTGGAATCAGGGTACATTGAACAGCTTATAGAAGACCAAACATTTACATCTTTTCCGACACTCTATCATACAGAAAGACCTGATGTTGTTGCTGCAAATATTTTAGAAGGCAGAATTGCCATTTTAGTTGATGGAACGCCATTTATCCTTACCGCCCCAGCTTTATTTGCAGAGTTTTTTCAAGCAGCCGATGATTATTATACTCGATTTGATATATCAACAGGTATCCGTTTATTAAGGGTGTTAGCTTTTTTCATCTCTCTTACCGCACCATCGATTTATATCGCGGCTACCACCTTTCATCAAGAAATGATCCCTACTCTCCTTCTCATTACAATCGCTGCCCAAAGGGAAACGGTCCCATTTCCCGCCTTTGTAGAGGCAGTCATTATGGAAGTGATCTTTGAAATCTTACGTGAAGCAGGGGTAAGACTTCCAAAGGCAGTTGGACAAACGGTTTCGATTGTAGGTGCCCTAGTCATCGGTGAAGCTGCGGTGCAAGCTGGAATTGTTTCACCCGCAATGGTGATTATCGTCTCCATTACCGCTATTGCTAGCTTTTCAACGCCATCCTTTTCTATGGCGATTGCCGCTCGCTTAATTCGATTTTTATTCATGATACTTGCTGCAACATTTGGCTTCTATGGATTAATTATAGGAGGGTTAGTCATGCTTATTCATTTATGCAGTTTACGTTCCTTTGGCGTTCCGTACATGTCTCCATTAGCACCGTTTATAAAAAACAATGTGGATGATACAATCACCCGAATGCCAATATGGGCGTTTAAAGAAAGACCTAGATTGATTAGCCAAAAGAATATTATTCGTTCCGGTAAAAATCAAAAACCACAGCCACCAAAGCAACATTCTGATAAAAACGGTGAAGGAAAATGAAAAGAAATTGTCTACTCCTCACCATACTTATTACTTCCATTACATTTCTTACTGGTTGTTGGGATAAAAGTGAGCTTACAGATTTAGCAATAGTGAACGCAGTTGGTGTAGACAAAACAGATAATGGAGAATATCTGCTTACCTTTCAAATTATTAATCCTGGTAACGTTGCCAGTGAACAAGGAGGTGGAAGCAGCGGTATACCTGTTACAGTATACAGTACCACCGGAAATAATTTAGAAGAGGCGGCAAGGATTGCATCAAAAGAAATATCACGTAAGGTCTATTATGCGCATGCTAATTTAGTCATCATCGGGGAAGAATTGGCTCGAGGAGACATTACAAAAATATTCGACATTGTCGAGAGAAATCCTCAATTTCGAACAACTGCTTCAATCGTAGTTGCCGAAAATAGTAGAGCAATCGATATGCTGAAAATTCTAACTCCAATCGACAAACTTCCGGCAAATAAAATTACTAAAGCATTGAAATTTACTGAAAAGGCGCTAGGTGAAAGTATCGATGTAAGTGTAGGTGATGTCATCAAACGGTTAACTAACCCCGGAAAGGAACCGATCATGAGCACATTTATCATAAAAGGGGATCTCGAACAAGGGAAAGGCCAATCCAATACGGAAACAACCGAAGCAGCAGCACGGCTATCAGCTGGAGGGTTGGCAATTTTCAAAGAAGGAAAATTAGAAAAAGTCATCTATGGTCAGACAGCTCGTAGCATTGTTTGGATATTAAACAAGTTAGACCAAACAGTAATTGGGATAAATTGGGATGAGCAAAAACTTCCCATATCCTTTGCTGTCAATTCAAGAAAGTCGGAAATTCATCTAAAAATAAAAAACAATAAACCGATTTATACAATTCATATTAAAGCAGAAGGCGATATTAGAGAAGCTACAGTGCCTATAGACTTAACAGATCCAAAAATACTGCAGCAATTGGAAAAAAATATAGCAAAAAAAATAAAAAAAGAAATGTTACATGCCGTAAAAATTATTCAAAAAGAGAAAACTGATATTTTTGGATTTGGGGAGATATTTTATCGTAAATCACCGGATTTGTGGAAAAAGGTCGATCAAGATTGGAATGAAATCGTCTTTCCAGAGCTTACTGTTAATGTAAAAGTCGACGTATTTATTAGAAGAACCGGATTAAGGAATAATCCATATTTTTCGGATTTAAAGTAGCATAATGGGAATGGGTGATTTTCATGGAAAAAGTAAAAATAACACCGATACAATTATTTGTTTTATACGTTTTATTTGAACATGGAAGTACACTTGTTATTTCCTTAGGAACAGATGCGAAGCAGGATGCATGGCTTTCAATTCTAATCGGTATGCTTGGGGGATTATTTTTGTATTACATCTACTATCGACTATATCAATTTTACCCAGGCAAACCACTTACATCCTATGCCCAAGAAATCATTGGTTCCTTTTTTGGTAAGCTCGTTGCTTTTCTTTATATATTATATTTCCTCTATCTTTCGTCAAGGGTACTTCGAGATTTTGGTGAATTATTATTAACCTTTGCCTATCCGAATTCACCACTTTTTATAATAAATACGATCATGATTTTAGCGATTATGTACGCTGTCCATAAAGGGATTGAAGTGCTAGCGAGAACAGGGGAATTACTTTTTGCTTTTCTCTATTTTTTAGCCATTACCGGTTTTTTACTTGTCATCATTTCCGGCTTAATCGATCTTAACCAGTTGAAACCCATCCTTGAAGAGGGGATAGTAAGAATACTTGACGTTGCATTTAAACAAACCGTTTACGTCCCATTTGGTGAAATGATTGCCTTTACTATGATTCTTCCCTATTTAAATACACCATCTAAAGCAAAGATTGTTGGTTTTTCAGCAATCATTTTAAGTGGGATAAATCTAGCCCTAACAATGGCGGTTAATATAGCAGTTAATGGGATAAATCTCGTTTCTCGTTCCCCTTTCCCACTTTTAACAACCATTCAACGAATTGAAGTAGCAAGCTTCTTAGAGCGTCTTGATGTTTTTTTCATGCTTGCTGTCATTATCTGGGGATTTTTCAAAATAAGTGTCTTCTTCTATGTCGGTCTGATTGGAACGGCAGACTTATTTAAGTTGAAAAATCATAAAAAGCTCGTCTTTCCAATCGGGCTCATCATCCTAATTTTGTCAATGTCGATCGCTAGCAGTTTTGCTGAACATATGAAAGAAGGATTAGTTATTGTACCTATCTATTTACATATACCATTCCAGGTCATCATTCCGATAATGCTACTCATGGTAGCCTTTCTTAAACATTTCATTCAAAATAAAAAGAAACATAATATATCCGGGTAACAGAAAAAAGAGCTCGATATGAATGAGCTCTTTTTCCTATTCTATTATTTTTTTGTATCATAACTGGCAATTGCTTTTGCAATTTTATCTTGAATTTCTGTAATGCCGGAAGATACATAATTATTATTTAAAATAGAAAAGATGATTCGTTCGCCACTTTTCATTGTTACATATCCGGATAATGTGCTCACAGTGGTCAAGGAACCGGTTTTTGCAATGACATTTCCTTTTGTCGGAGGTTCTTTCATCCGATTTCTTAACGTGCCACCGACAAATCGGTCATCATCTCCAGCAACAGGCAAGGAAGCTAGGTAAGATGGATACCAGCTTTTTGATTGTATCGCAAATAAAAGTTGGGATATTTCATTTGCTGGAATCATCGCAACATGTGACATCCCTGATGCATCCCTAAGCATCAATGTTTGTGTATTCACACCCAGTGAGGCAGCGGTATCTCTAATCACTTTCAATCCTTTATCCCAGCTTCCTTCCCCATAAATAACCTGACCCATTTCCTTTGCTAACATTTCTGCATGTCCATTATTGCTTAGTTTCATGAAAGGAATGAGTACATCCTTTAATGGCATTGATTTTTTTTCGGCTAGTAGTTGACCATTTTTAGGTGTTTTGCCAAGCTTCATATCATTTTTCCCGATGAATTGAATTCCCTTTTCTTTTAAAGAGTGTTTAAACAGTGACAATGCATATTCTGAAGGTTCCCAAACAGCCATCCATTCCTTAGCTGCACTTGCACCAACAGGAATTGTTCCATCAATTACAATTGTATTTTTTCCATGTTCCCGTTGAATCGTAATATTTTTCTTGCCATCCTTTTCAACAGTTACCGCTTTGTTAATAATTTTTACATAGTCGGTTTCCGGTGTCGCAGTCCATTTAGCAGGTTTTCCAACTTTTGAAGAAGGGGTGACTTCTACTATAACAGTACCAGTATCATAGTCTGTATTTGGTGATACAGTAAGTGCGGAAACCTGCGATCCATAATATTCCGTTTCGTCTGTCCATGTCAAATCTTGTGATAAGCGGACATTATCATACCATGTGTCGTCACCGATTAAATCTCCATGAATTTTTCCAATTCCTTGCTTTTTCAACTGATCGGCTAATCGGTCTAAATCTTCTTTCAGAAGTGTCGGATCTCCTTTTCCTTTTAAGTAGAGATTCCCTTGAAGGACCTTGCCTTTAACATTCCCATCCGTCAATACCTCTGTTGTAAATCGATAATTTCCCCCAAGTGTTTCTAAAGCTGCAGCGGCTGTTAATAACTTCATGTTGGAAGCGGGTCGCAATCGTACATCTCCGAAATGCTCATATAAAATTTCCCCGCTATCTGCTGAGCGAAGACTTACACCGGTTACTGAACCATCTAATTTCTTATCATTTAAAATTACGTTTATTTGGTGACCTAATTCAGCATACTCGTCCGATGCATTTACATAGGTTGTTGTTTCCTTATTTACATAAGGAATAATTGCTACCATAAATACTGCTAAGACAAGTAACCATTGTTTTATAAATCTTTTCCCCATCCAGTTTCCCCCTTTATTATCTCTTTTTCTAGCTATTAAAATAGTATGAAAGCGATAAAATTTTTACCTCTATTTTTAGATTTATCCTCTAAAATGGTTCTTTTGGATTGCCTATATACAGGCCTATTTACATAGTAGAATTTAATAGGAACATCTAGTATTGACCTGTATGCTGAAATATAATCACATTGTCCATGGACGATTATTTTTTAACCAAGTACACTCTTTCTGGTCTCCCTACCGTCCCATATGCTAAATCAGCTTCAATTTTTTCCCCCGACACAAGATGTTCCAGATAGCGCCTAGCTGTTGTTCTGCTCACACCCATTTCTTGGGCAACAAACTCTGCCGTTACTCCAACCGAAGCTGTTTTGAGAACTTCTAACACCTTTATTAAGGTTAGTGGATCAATTCCTTTCGGCAGCTGAGATTTATCCTTCGGAAGACGATTTTTTTCCTTTTGCAAAAGCTGATCGATCTGTTCCTGTGTAATATGTGGATAATCCATACCTAATGTCTCTAGCTTGCATTGAAAATCTCGATATTGAATTAATGCCTGTTTAAATCTTTCAAATACAACAGGCTTAATAATATAATCAAAGACACCTATGCTAATAGCTTCTTGCACTTTATCAATTTCCTTCGCTGCCGTAATCATAATCACGCCCATCTGTTTACGCTGTTGTTTGGCTTCTTTCAATAATGCGAGACCATCCATATCCGGGAAGTGAACATCTAATAACAGAAGGTCAGGTTGCAAAATATCAATATAGCTTTTCGCTTCTAAATAACTCGCGGCAATCCCCACTGTTTGGAATCCCTCTATTTGTTCAATGAATCGCTTTTGTATTTCAGCGACCCTTAAGTCATCCTCAATAATAAGTACCTCGATCGTTCTATTGCCAATCAAACTAAATCCCCCCATTTTTTGGTATAGCTACCGTGAATACCGTGCCCTCTCCTTCATTCGTTGAAAAGGTTATCGTTCCCCCAAGAGCATGGATCTCTTTTTGAACGAGACACAAGCCAATCCCCGCATTCGTATTCTTATTCTTTGTCGTATATCCTTCCTGGAAAATTCTTTTCGCTTCGTCCTTCGCGATTCCATTTCCATTATCTTCAACCTCTATAATTAGCTCTTTTCCGAGATCGGTTAAAAAGAGCGCTACTTTTTTCTCTTCTTTTCCATTTTCCCTAACCGCATCAAATGCATTATTGATCAGGTTGCCAATAATCGTTACCAATGAATCCCGACTTATTTCCGCGGGGACATCGATGAAGCTACTATCGCGATCAATTGAGAAATCTATTTTCAGCTCACTCGCCAAACTGACTTTGCCAAGAATGAAACCAGCTAATATTGGGTCAGGAATCTCTTTCATGAGAAAGTGAATAATTCCTTGTGCGACATCCACCTCTTTGGAAATAAAATCAATTGCTTCCTTGTATGATCCTAGTTGAATGAGACCAAGTAACGTATAAAGTCTGTTCGAATATTCATGCGTCTGGGCCCGTAACCCTTCCGCATAAGCTTTTACATGTGAAAGTTCCTGAAGCAGGTAAGACAGATCATTTTTGTTCCTAAGGCTGGCCACTGCCCCAATCACTACTCCTCGTTTATCAAAAATTGGAATTCGATTAGCTAAATAGACTTCTCCTAGAATCATAAATTCTCGATCATATTCAGCTTGTCCGGTCTTTACGACATCTAGTAGCCGTGTATTTTCGAGAACGTCATCAATCCGTTTCCCTCTAAGAAGAATATCATTCGGTACGTGAAGAATTTTGTGAGCCGTTTCATTTACAACCGTTATTAGACCTTTCGTATCTACGGCAATAATCCCTTCATGAATGGATTCCAAAATAGCATGCTTCTCCTGATACATCCAAGCAATTTCCTCCGGCTCAAGTCCAAAGATCGCCTTTTTGATATGTAAAGATATTAGGAGAGAAATCAGTAAACCGCCTAGCAAAATCCCTATTGTCGTCATGAAAATCCTTTTTTGAACTTTAGAAACTTCCTCAGCAATATCGGTTTGAAGATAACCGACAGAAACGACGCCAATCACTTTTCCTCGATAGAAGATAGGCGCCTTCCCCCTCAAGGACGGACCTAGTGTTCCGGTTGATTCTGATATGGCTGATTTTCCTTTAAAAGCCGCTTCATTGTCACCGCCCACCATCTTTTGTCCAATTCGGCTGGGATTAGGGTGGGAATAACGAATTTCATTTCGATTGCCAATTACGATGAATTCTGCGCCCACCTGTTTTCGAATCCTCTCCGCAATAGGTTGGATAATACTAGCCGGATCTTTCGTATAAAAGGCTTCTTGAATATTTGGCATATTAGAAATGGATTGTGCTACAGCTAAAGCATTTTTTCCCTTTTCATGCTTTAAATTGGACTCCATTATATTTTTATAAGTAAATTCAAAAATTCCCCCCATTAACATAATGAGAAAACTTAATCCAAGCATTAATTTCGTATGTAATCGCATCCAATCACCTCTGCTGTAAAAGCAATGTAACTTAACAAATCGAAATGAACTTTGTTTGAATTGTTACATTTTATAAAATTCTTAATAATTATACTATTTTTACAAAAAAAACTCCTCAAAAAAGGAGTTTTTCATCTATTACACTTATTGATTCTTACCCTTCTACATTAATAACCACTTTCTTGCCTCTTGCTTTTAACAATACTGGGATGGTTAACCAAAGGACTGTCACAATTAAAAACGCAAGGGAGATTGGGCGAGTGAAGAATACCCCATAATCACCATTTGAAATAGTTAAGGCTCTTCGCAAATTGTTCTCAATCATCGGTCCTAATATAAGCCCTAATACTAGGGGAGCGATAGGATAATCATTCTTGTTAAGGAAATAGCCAAAAACCCCACACCCTAGTAATAATAGTAAATCATTGGTTGAAACCTGTACGGCATAAACCCCAAAAATGGAAATAGCAATAATCATCGGGATTAAAAACTGTTTAGGTGTTTGAATAATTTTAGCAAATACTTTAACAAGTGGTAGATTTAGAATGAGCAGCATAAAGTTTCCTATAAACATACTTGCAATCAATCCCCACGCTACTTGTGGATGATCATCAAACAATAATGGGCCCGGTTGGACATTATACATCATTAATGCTCCCATTAATATGGCCGTAGTGCCCGATCCTGGTATTCCTAATGTTAATAAAGGAATCATCGCACCACCGGAAGCTGCATTATTGGCGGTTTCAGGAGCCGCTACACCAGCAATCGTTCCGGTCCCGAATTTCTCAGGATTTTTTGAAATTCTTTTTTCCAATAGATAAGAAAAAAAGGAAGCTAATGTCGCACCTGCACCTGGCAAGATCCCAACGAAGAAGCCTAATATTGAGCCACGAGCGATTGGCCCCGCCGATTCCTTCATTTCTTCTTTTGTTGGAAGCATATTATTAATTTTCGCAATGCTTTCGTCCTCTTCTTCTTTTTCCAAGATGGTCTTGAAAACTTCACCGAGGGCAAACAAACCAACTGCAATTGTCAAGAATTCAATTCCTTGGTAAAGCCAAGGTATATCAAATGTAAAACGGGCAATCCCGGATACGTTATCTATCCCAATGGTTCCAAGTAGTAATCCGCAAACCGTCATGATTAACGCTTTAGTTACTGATTTTCCCGCTAGTCCACTTACAGCAGCAAGTCCTAACAGCATAAGCGAAAAATATTCAGCAGGTCCAAATTTAAGCGCTATATTGGATAATGGTTGGGCTAAGGCAATCAAGGCAATGATTGTGACAACGCCACCTACAAATGAACCAATCGCAGCTATAGATAGAGCGCTTCCCGCCCTTCCCTTCTTTGCCATTTGATAGCCATCCAATGTTGTCACTACCGAAGAAGATTCACCAGGGGTATTTATTAGGATCGATGTCGTTGAACCTCCATACATCGCACCATAATACACACCCGCAAGGAGGATGATCGCACTTGTTGCGGCAGTCTCTGGAGGAAGCCCGCCAGTGATCGATGCTGTTACCGGGATCAAAAGGGCCACACCGCTCATAGGACCAATTCCCGGCAGCACTCCTACGGCCGTGCCAATTAATACACCTACAAACGCAAATAAAATATTATACCAAGTCAATGCCGTTTCAAAACCATGTAATAAATAATCAAATGTACTCATTATGCAACTCCTCCTTTCCTATGAAAACCAAATCGGCCAACCGGGAAGTGTTCCTTTTAATAGACCTACGAAAAGATAATAGATTAAACCGGAAAATCCAGCCGATATGATCAAAGAGGTGATCCATTTCTTTCGTTCCATCGTTTGAAAGCAAATAAAAAGAAATAAGAATGTTGTAATAACATATCCAATCGTTTCTAACGTTAATATGTAAATAAGGGTTGCCGCGAAAATAATCAAAAATGGCTTGTATTGCAACTCTTGTTTTTTCCCTTGACTTTGTGTACGGAGTGTTTCATAAAATAAACGGATACTTAATAAGGACAGTAGAATACCAAGAATAAAAGGAAAAATATCGGGTCCCACTTTACTGCCATACGAAGAACTAGCAAGTTGCTTACTTCCAATCATAAATAAGACACCTACAGCTAGAAAGACAACAGCGGCAATACGATCAAATTTAATGCTCATTTACAATCCCCCTCCTATAAGAATTAAACTAAAGCTATTCAAACGTGACCAATTCCAATTGTTCCGAATCCTGTTTGGAACTGATCACGATGAAAAGTCAACCTCACTTATTACTTTTGCATACCTAATGCTTCTAATAGTTGTTGAACTTGTGTTTCTTGTTCGCCTAAAAATTTCTTGAATTCTTCGCTATTTTTATATTCCATTTCCCAGCCTTGCGTTTCGACTTCTTTTTTCCATTCAGGCGTTTCAACTAGCTTGCCGATTGTTTTCTCCCAGTATGATTTCGCTTCGTCGGACATTTTCTCTGGACCAAACACACCGCGCCAAATCGTAAATTCTGCGTCAACACCTTGTTCTTTTGCTGTTGGAATATCTTTGAATTCTCCTTCTAATCGTTCAGAAGCAGTAATAGCTAATACTCGAACTTTACCCGCCTTTAAAAATTCCTGCACACTTGAGGCATCTGTCCCGATAACATCAGCATTTCCACCGAGCAGAGCAGTGATTGCTTCCCCGCCCCCATCATAAGAAACATATTTGACCTTCGTCGGATCGACACCGTATTTGAAAGCTGGAAGAATGGAAACTAAGTGATCCATTGATCCTGGTGCTGAGCCACCGGCGAATGTAAGTTTGCTAGGATTTTTCTTCACTTCTTCTAGAACGGATTTCAAATCTTTAAATTTTGAATCCGCTTTTACAACAATCGCTCCATAATCTTTCGTCAATTGTGCTAATGGCGTTGTATTTTTATAACCATAAGGACTATTTCCTTCTTTTTTCAAATTATTAATAATGATTGGAGGAGAATTCACAAATAACATATCATTATTACTTTTCTGTTGGGTTGCGTATTCTGCCATGAAGACAGCTCCCCCGCCACCAGGCTTATTCTCGACTGTCATCGGAACTTCGACGAGCTTCGACGAGCTTAATACTTTTGTGAATGAACGTGCAGTTAAGTCCCATCCACCACCTGCACCGGAAGGAGCCACAACCGAAATCGCTTTCTTCGGATAGCCTGTACTTTCCTTCTTCTTATCAGCGCCTGAAGCACCATCGCTACTGCAGGCACCTAAACTTAAGGCTAAAGCTCCTGCACAAAGAAGTGTTGAAATTTTTTTCATTTTTAACATATAAATCCCCCTTGTAAACGTTTTCTAAATTTTATAATAACTTGGGCATTTTGTTTGATTAATCATTTAAAAAGCATTAAAAACATAAGTCATATTTTGTTCATAAAATACACGAAAAGTTGCCACCAAATCTGTATTCAAAAAACTTTCTCTTTTATAGTTTGGACTAAGTAAGTTGAACTCGTCAGCGAAACGAACCTAGTAAACAATTTTATTGTTAATATGTTTCTCCCAACAGCTCTATGAAGCACTTCCTTTACAATAAAAAAAAGAAGAGTTTAGAAGCTCTTCTTTTTGAACGAGTGTATTTAAAGTGTCTATTTAAGCAGATATACGCGACTGTGTCCGCGCTACTTTTCGAAGTTCCCATTGCTTTAACCCTCTAAACATTGTAGGAAGAACAATACAAACAACGAGTACACGTAGCACTTGGACGACGACGACAAAAGTGGAATCTGCATCAAGAACGGCAGATGTCGTAGCCATTTCTGCAATCCCACCAGGGGCAAATGCGAGCATCGAAGTAATGAAAGAAATACCTGTGATGATGGATACAAAATAGGCACAAACGAGCATCGAAACGATCAATCCAATGGTCGTTAAAAGTGAAACCCACATTGTTTTTCCAATACCCGTGAGCATCTCTTTATAGAAACGTGATCCAATGCTTGAAGCGATAAAAATTTGCGATAAAATAATGGCACTATGAGGCCACCAGGCGATCATATCGTGACCGGCAAAGGTGGAACCTAAAGTTTGCAAACAACCAACCCCCAGCATTCCGCCGACTAACCATGGGGCCGGAAACTTCAAGTGTTTACCAATATAATAGCCACCCCATACCCCAAATGCTAGGATCAAAGTCCATAAGAGATAACTCCATTCAAATCCAGAGACACCCCCGGAAGAAACAACATCACTATTGGCTATAACATGGTTGGCAGGATGATGCGACCATGTCGAAGCGAAGAGCGGTATTGTCAGCACGACAAGAAAAACACGCATCGTTTGAATGATCGTTACCACGATGGTATTGGCCCCTACCTCTTCTGCAATACTAGGCATAGCACTTAACCCTCCGGGGGAAGTGCCAAAAAAGCTTGTGATCATATCGGTATTACTGAATTTCCATAGTAACAATCCAGATATAAGAGCAAAAACAATAGATAAAAAAAGCATCACCAAAATAACCAACCAATGATCCTTGAAGGTGTGAACGACAGATAAATTAATTTTTTGTCCCAATTCAATTGCTAATATACATTGACCGATTCTTAGCCAGTATGGCGGGAGTCCTTTTTGTTCACGGGGAATCTTTAAAAATGCTGGTCTTTTAAATGAAAGAAAGGCTGCAATCAGTAAAGTTCCTATCATCCACCCAATCGAAAGTCCTGCCAATGAAAGGACAAGTCCACCGATACTGCTGATGATCATAAAATAAATGCTTTGAAATAATGATTTCCTTTTCAACCGATGTCCTTCTTTCTTTTGATAACTGTACTCTTGATGTGAAATAATAATTGATTCGCTATGTAAATAACTATATTATAGTTTTAGAAATAAATAAAATATTGATTTCTAATGATGAACCATCAAAAAAGTTGATGACTGGATAAGGAGATTTCTATGGATGATCGAGATTGGCTCATTTTACAAACCCTTTACCATGAGAAGAATATTACGAAAGCAGCAAAAGAGTTATATATTTCCCAACCTGCATTAACGAATCGGCTGCAGCAAATTGAGAAAGAATTCGGGGTTCAAATTGTCAATAGAGGCAGACGTGGTGTGCAATTTACACCACAGGGAGAATATTTAGCAAAAAGTGCATATGAAATTCTCATAAGCATTCGAAAAATTAAAGAGAATGTTCGTAATATGGAAAACTATGTAACGGGAACTTTAAGGATTGGTGTCACAAACTTTTTTGCCTATCATAAACTTCCCGAACTATTAAAGCTTTTTAAAGATCAGTATCCAAACATCGAATTCAAAATATCTACAGGTTTCAGCGGAGATATCGCTAATTTAGTGAGTAATGAAGATATCCACATAGGCTTTGTAAGAGGCGATTATGGGTGGAAGGAGAAAAAACATTTATTATTTGAAGAAAAAATTTGTATTGTCTCGAAAGAAAAAATCGACATTGAACGTCTTCCACAATTACCAAGAATCGATTATCGGACAGATCATTTATTAAAAACATTAGTGGATCATTGGTGGGGAGAAAATTATTCTAAGCCGCCATTGATAAGCATTGAGGTTGATAAAGCGGAAACATGCAAAGAAATGGTGATCAATGGGTTGGGCTATGCCATTTTACCAAGTATGATTTTAGACGATATTGACGGCCTTTATAAATCGGAAATCCGAACTAAAAATAATGAAGCCATTTTACGAAAAACATGGATGTTTTACCATGAAGAATCATTAAAGTTAAGTATGGTGAAGGCTTTTGTTACCTTCATAGAGAATATCGATTTTTACAGCATAAATAAACGTAAGTAGGGATTTCTTAATTGATATGAACATTTGAAACTTTTATACTTATTGACGAAGTGGAAACAATAGTTTCATTCAACTTCATACTAGGAGGGATGCTGCCTGAAGTCCATAAAAGTATCTTTGCAGATGAAAATACTTGGGCTTGTATTGTTGCTGGGATTCCTTCTAATTTTCCTCCTTACAGGAATTTTCAGTTATATGGAGAGCAAGCAAATTCAAGAGAATAAAGGCAGGATGGCACTTGAAATATCGAAAACGGTCTCATTTATGCCTACGATAATAAATGCTTTTCAAACGGCCGATCCTTCTAAAACGATCCAGCCGTTAGCAGAAAAGATTCGAAAAGAAACCGGGGCTGAGTTCATTGTCATAGGAAATAAAGATGGTACACGGTATTCACATCCTAATAAAGCTGAGGTTGGGAAAAAAATGAAGGGCGGAGACAATGAAAGGGCCCTCATCAATGGGGAGTATTATATTTCCAAGGCGAAAGGTTCTCTCGGGCCGTCACTTAGAGGGAAATCCCCTATATTCAACAAACGAGGTGAGATTATTGGTCTCGTTTCTGTAGGATTTCTAATCGAGGATATTCAACAGCAAATAATGAATCATCTCATTAAATTACTTATTGCTTCTTTTTTCGCGCTTATCCTCTCGATTATCGGAAGCATTCTCCTGGCTCGTAATATTCGTAAGGACACAATGGGTTTAGAGCCATATGAAATTGCTGGACTGTATAAAGAAAAGAATGCTGTTTTGCATGCGGTGAAAGAAGGTATTTTAGCCATTGATCAAGACGGCTTTATTACGATGATGAACCAGCCCGCGAAGAAACTTCTTCATATTCAAGGGTCTGTCAGGCATAGGAAAGTGGATGGACTCTTTCCATCTAATTATCTTTATGAGGTATTGAAAACGGGAATTCCCCAAATTGATAAGGAAATGATTTGGAAAGATCAAACCGTCATCGTGAACTGCACGCCACTCTTCGATCAAGATAAGATTACAGGAGTAGTTGCTTCTTTTCGTGACAAAACAGAAATTGAACAGATGGTCAACACGATATCGGAAGTAAAAAGATACTCAGAAGATCTCCGAGCTCAAACACATGAATTCACGAATAAATTATATGTGTTATCCGGATTGCTCCAATTAGGTGAATATGATCAGGCCGTTAACATGATCCAAAGTGAAACAACGGATTTACAACTGCAAAATTCTGTTGTCTTTAACCAAATAAGAGATACAAAAGTACAAGCTATCCTAATAGGGAAATTAGGAAAAGCGTCTGAAAAGAAGCTTAAGTTTACAATCGTTCCGGAAAGTTATTTAGAAATGCTACCACCTCATATGACACTTTCCAATTTAATTATCATACTTGGAAACCTTATTGATAACGCGTTTGAGGCCGTGTATGGGGTAGAGGACCCGATCGTTAAATTTTTTACAACAGATATTGGAAGCGATGTCATTTTTGAAATAACGGATAACGGAAAAGGCATAAGTGAAGAAGAAAAAGCACTTCTTTTTAACAGAGGATATACCTCAAAGCAAGGAACAGAACCTAGGGGATTTGGTTTGTCAAATGTCGAAGAAGCTGTAAATGAAATGGGCGGGATCATCGAAGTGCAGAGTAATTCTGAGAACGGTACTGTATTTACGGTGTATCTCCCTAAGAAATAAGCGAGGTGTTCGTAAGCTTGTCTAAAATAAATGTAGTCATTGCGGAAGATGATTTTCGGATAGCAAATATTCATGAAAAGTTTTTAGAAAAATTTGAGGAAATTGAAGTAGTTGGCAAATCTCTGAACGGAGAACAAACTTTGCAGTTACTCAAAACAAAAAAAACTGATCTATTGCTTTTAGACGTATATATGCCTGACATGCTAGGGTCTGATTTACTTCCTATCATTCGTTCGGAATTTCCAAAGGTGAGCATTATCATGATCACTGCGGCAACGGATAAAGAGTTTCTAGAAAAATCCCTAAGCTACGGGGTGGAAAATTATTTAATCAAACCTGTGAGCATGGAGAAATTCGACGACGTTATTCAAGATTTTATTAAAAGGCACTCCCTTCTTACATCCAATCATGTCGTCAACCAGCAATATGTAGATCAACTTTTCAGACATAAAAAAAAAGAAAGTAGCGGAAATGGGGGAAAGTTACCAAAAGGGATTGATGAAATCACTTTAGAAAAAATAAAGGCTGTTCTTCAAGAAAAAAGAGATGGTCTTTCAGCTGAAGAAGTTGGAAATGAAATCGGTGCCTCCCGGTCGACAGCTCGCAGATATTTAGAATATCTTTCATCTGTACATGAAGCAAAGGCGGGAGTTGTTTACGGTATTGTGGGAAGACCCGAACGAAAATACTATCCAATTTAATACGAGGAAGATCCATAAGTTGCTTTCGCACAATTGGATCTTCCTCTTTTTATTTAACACGCAATCCAAATTTCAAATTACCTGGATGGGACTTTCGTGAGCAAAATGAGCAAAATGCATTTAAATCTTTTTAATAACATTATTATGCAAACGGTTACAATACTGAAAATTTCACCTATACTCAATATACAAATAAGAGAGGTGAAAATCATGTTAGCAATATTAGGATTTTTAATGATTATTATATTTATGGTTTTAATTATGACCAAACGACTTTCTGCCATGATTGCCCTTATGGTCGTTCCCGTTATTTTCGCTCTTATTGGCGGATTTGGAAGCAAAATGGGTCCCATGGCTCTAGAAGGTATAAAAAGTGTAGCTCCGACAGGAATTATGATTTTGTTTGCGATTCTCTTTTTCGGCATCATGATCGATGCAGGAGTATTCGATCCGATCATTTCAACCATCTTGAAAGTGGTCAAAGGGGATCCGGTAAAAATAGCAGTAGGTACAGCTATACTTGCGCTAATAATTTCCCTTGATGGTGATGGAACAACAACATACATGATTACGATTTCAGCGATGCTCCCATTATATAAACGCATCGGTATGAGACCACTCGTACTAGCCGGTATTGCGGTATCCGCTTCCGGGGTCATGAATCTCCTTCCATGGGGTGGACCGACTGCACGAGCAATGACTGCCTTACATCTTGAAATGTCAGATATCTTTACACCTGTTATCCCTTCTATGATTGGCGGCATATTATTTGTATTATTCATGTCTTACTGCCTTGGAAGAAAAGAACGTAAACGAATAGGCGTTTTAACTATTGATTACAGCACAATGGCTCAAATGGCCGTTACTGCAGAAGATGCTGGCTTAAAACGTCCTAAGCTTATCATTGTGAATTACTTACTAACGATCTTACTTTTAGTAGCTCTCATCATAGAATTATTACCGACGACCGTATTATTTATGATTGGATTTGCGATTGCGATTACGATCAACTATCCGAAATTAAGTGATCAAAAAGAACGAATTGCACACTATGCTGATAATGCGTTATCCGTTGTATCAATGGTATTTGCAGCTGGAATCTTCACAGGTATTCTATCTGGTACGAAAATGGTGGATGCGATGGCAAACACGATGATTACTCATATTCCTGATGCCTTCGGCTCACACTTTGCATTGATTACAGCAATTATTAGTGCACCATTTACATTTTTCATGTCAAACGATGCATTTTATTACGGAGTACTACCTCTACTAGCGAAAGCGGCTGGCGGTTACGGAATTGATCCTGCAATGATTGGACGGGCATCACTTTTAGGATTACCAGTTCATTTATTAAGCCCATTAGTTCCTTCAACCTACCTATTAGTTGGAATGGTCGGAGCAGATTTTGGAGACTTACAGCGTTCATTCCTAAAATGGGCTTGTGGGTCAACAGTCGTCATGATTTTAGTAGCTTTATTATTATCAATCATACCATTATAAGAAAAGCTCGGAGGTTATCCTTCGAGCTTTTTGCTGTCCAGCGCACCCTTCCACTACAATCAGCTTTCTTAACGGAACTCAAGTTGAAAAAAATGAGAAAAGAAATTCAATAATCGTTGTATTTAACTAATTTGAAAACGCAAACAAAATATAATAAAACTTCCAGAAGGCATAAAAAAATATTCGAAAAAACTATTCGAAAACAGCGTTCAGATAAAACCCATAATATAAAGTTCCCTGTGTCAGATATTGAAAAAATGATATTACAATCTTTATGTAAACAAACAAAAAGGATATTACTCATGCAGCAGGGGAAGGATCCTATACAACAAACCAAATTGAATACTTTACTGCTTGTCTACGGGCATAGAAACCAGCACATTTTAAGCTGGGATTGGTCATATAGGGATACCAAACAATATATGCATACAAATATACTATAAAGCATCTATAAGCTTGAAATAGGTAGTCCTTATGCTTTAAGCGTACAAAAAAGGTATTCTGTGATAGGAAACTTGTTAATTTGATCATAATGTCAGTAATCAAGTGGTTGGAAGGGGAGGGTACTATTGAAAAAATCCTATAGTGCTTTAGATGTTTTACATAATAAAATAAATGGTAATAATCAAAAAAGCATTTTTCATAGTTTTTTTCATCCAAAAGGTATTTAACTCTGAAGCTGCCTTATTACCACTATCTTCGAGGTCAGATATTTATTGAAGATATAAAGGATAATTACACAAGTGAAATTCCTTTCACATTTGATATAGCTCATTTTGTTTTAATGCTTTATATGGACTTTCTTCAGCAAATTAAAAAAGGTGTAGGAAATGAAGAAGTGGCAGCTTTTTTAGTACATGGAATGAAATCATTTTTTCCAGAAAAGGATTTTAAGAAAATAGTGTTTAAGCAGGTAAATAACACTCTATTCCAATTTCAAGAAGTCGAGGTAGAAGGGGAGGAAGATGATAATGAAAAATATGCTTATATCTATATGCGAGTAAAAGAAAAGCTTATTTTACGAGGGGAGGTTCTTTTATATGATTTATCTCCATATTTAGGAGAATTAAGTATTACTGTAGAACATTTAATCTATATTATTTTTTTGGATTTTATAAAGAACATTCAAGCCAATGGTAATACTGTAACAATGCAAGAGAATGTTGTAAGTAAACTAAAACATTAATAGTAAATTAAGACGAAGTTTAGAAATCGAAGAGAAAGATCCCGTAGAAATTTTTATAGATGGAGACATGATGATATTAAACAAATATTTGCCTTTTAATGAATGGTAATTACTAGAGAAGTAAAAAAATGAAAATAAAATATTTGCAGGAAAAATTATTTTATGTCCGGAAGGGGCAAAAGAACTTTTAGAGGAGTTGAAAAAGACAATTTATATCCAACTAAAAGAACCCTTTCACTTTGTAGAAAGGGGTCTTTTAGTTATCCACTAAGTTATTTTTATTTTTTTTGTCAGTATCCAAGCCAAAAAAAGGTAAATAGGATAAATTAAAATAGCAAAACCCATATTAAAAATCCAAGGTATAGTTCCAATGAAGACTTCAGATGAAGCACCAGCAAACCATTTTATTAAAAAATATAAACTTAATATACTAGAAATTAAAATAAGACAAAACCCTAATTTATGACTCTTAAATATTTTTATAACTAAGTATCCAATAATAAGAGAACCTACAGCAATCACACCTAATAAAATGTAATATAAATCTACAATTTTTTGAATATCCAAGTTATCCCTCCGTTATATAAAAGAGTTTATTATTTCTTTTTTATTGCTGGATATCTTTTATTAACACAATGTCCTGAATGCTACCAGAAACTTTTACAGAATTTTTTTCTTTATTCTGATTTATATTGTAAGAAGCTAAATAGGTTTGTTTGTCATTTTTAACATATGTATAAAATAAAATATTTTTCTCTGTATCTAAAATGGGATTCGATATTCCTTTTTTGATTTTAACAATTTTGATGTCTCTATCTAAATTTTTTGAGTGTTTAACTAATAATGTATTATTTTCTTTGTAATGTAAAGTGTAAAAATACTCATTATCCATAAACATTTTTACTATCCCAGTTTCTTTTATTTTTATTCTTTTTTCTTTCCATGTACCATTTGTATATCTAATAACAAAACTATTACTATTATTTGTATCAACTAAAGATATATATATATAATTTTTCTTTTTAAGTATTTCGGTTGCTATATAAGCCCCATGAATATTAATTTTTTTATCAACAGTTCCTCTTTTTAAGTCAATGATCATTAAAGAATAACTTGAAGATTCATCATTCGTTTTCATATCTTTTATATATACAAATAAATTATCATCATATTTACGTATTAAAAAAGGCACACCTTCAAATCTTTTTGTCCAGATTTTTTTGTTTTCTCTAACAAATTGATAAGTATAAAAATTAATATCTCCTTTTTCGTCATAATTGTAAAGTGTTATCTCCCCATCATTATATGGAATAATTGATAATGGAGAGGGATACCTAGATTCTTCAATATCAACTTTATTAGATGATATATGAATCAGTTCTGAATTATAACTCCCTGGAATTAAAATTTTCTTTTCTTTTAACGGTATTATCTGCTCATGTGTATGGCAAAATAAAAG